>CAZMJZ010000034.1:0-11764 GCA_964566845.1 uncultured Dehalococcoidales bacterium
AGCGAAGAATCTTTCCAGCTTTTAGACCATTCCCCTTCGCTTTCTCTCAGGGTCAGGGTGGCAATAGGGTATCTGGATTACTACCTTATCTTATTCCACCTCAATACTTTCTACAAATAGCTCTTTACCAGCTATAATCTCAATACTTTTACCTTGGCAATAAGGGCAAATCCAATCAAACTCTTTAAGTTCAAAGGGCTTATCGCAGACCCGACACCGAGCCATGGTAGGCACCATAGTGAAGGAAAGGGCAGCCCCCTCAGCTAGGGTATCTTTGCTCAGGAAACCAAAGTAGAACTGCACGCACTCATCAACCACCCCGGTCATTTCCCCGATAACCAGGTTGATTTTCCTTACTTCTTTAGCTTCAGCTTTTTCCGCTTGTTCCAGGACAAGGTCAAGCATATCTTTGGTAATAGCAAGTTCATGCATTTTAACAGATTCTAGGCAGCAGGTCTCCGACTAGCATATCAATTATTCGGGAAGACCCCAGGCAGGTTTTCATTACCACTCGACCGGGATGTTCTACCCTTACCTCACCGATGATGGCCGCATCTTTCCCGTAATAATTTTCTTGCATTGCTTTGAGCACTTTATCGGCATCCTCAGGCAGAACTATAGCTACCAGCTTGCCCTCATTGGCTACATAGAGAGGGTCAAAGCCAAGCATCTCACAGGCACCGAGAACCTCGTCTCGTACCGGAATCTTTTCCTCTTCAATTCTTATGCTTACTTTTGATTGCTTTGCCAGTTCATTTAAGGTAGTAGCCAATCCGCCTCGGGTAGGGTCTCGCAGGCAATGGATATTTGGGCTTGCGGCTAACATTTCAGCTACTAGCCCACCGAGTGGAGCGCAATCACTCTTAAGCTGGGTGGAAAAACTCAAACTCTCCCGTTGGCTGAGCACAGCTATTCCATGGTCGCCTATAGTGCCACTTAGAATCACCTTATCCCCTGGTCTGGCATTGATGCCCGAGATGTCAATCCCTTCCGGTATTATGCCCACACCGGCAGTGTTGATGAAGAGCTTATCAGCACTGCCACGATGTACCACCTTGGTATCTCCGGTAACGATTTCTACTCCTACTTCCTGAGCTGTCTTCTGGACAGAATCCACGATTTCGTTTAGTTCACTTTGAGGAAGACCCTCCTCAATAATAAAGGAAAGGCTTAAATAAAGTGGTTTAGCCCCGGACATAGCTAAGTCATTCACTGTTCCACAAACGGCCAGCTTTCCGATATCACCACCGGGGAAGAAGATAGGACTTACCACATAGCTATCGGTGGTAAAAGCCAGCCTTCCGCTGAGGTTAAAAACGGCTGAGTCATCTAATTTAGCTAAAAAAGGATTAGCCAAAGCTTTAAGGAAGCTTTTCTCTACCAGCTCATGGGCTAGCTTTCCCCCACTGCCATGGGCTAGCAGGATTTTATCCTTCAAAACCTTCTCCATAGAGGTAATAGGCTGAGCAAGTGCCCTCGGAAGAGACCATACACGGTCCTATGGGATATTCTGGGGTGCAGGCTTTACCGAAGAGGGTACAATCAAGAGGCGTTTTGACTCCTCGCAGGATATCACCGCAGATGCATCCCCTGGGTTCATGGGTAGGTCCCGGGTCAATATCAAAGGCAAGCTCAGCATCAAAGTGCTGGTATTCCTTTCTCAGCTTTAAGCCACTATCGGGAACCTCTCCCATTCCTCGCCACTGAGCGGGGCAAGGCTCAAATACCTGTTCCATAAATTTTAGAGCCTGCTGGTTACCTTCGGGGCGCACTCCTCGTCGGTAGGCAATTTCAACATTAGATTCGCCATTTTCAATCTGAGCTACCAGCATATCAACACATTGTAGGACATCTGTGGGTTCGAAACCAGCGACTACACAGGGGATGCCATAGTCTCGGGCGATGAATTCCCAGGGATGGGAGCCGATAATAGCACTTACATGCCCGGGGCATATCAGCCCGTGAAGTTTGACCTCTCCTGAATCAAGGATGGCTCTGATTACCGGCGGGCACAGCTTGTGCATGGAAAGAACATAATAATTCCTTATTCCCTCCTCCTCTGCTTGAAGGATAGAGGCGGCGATAGTAGGAGCGGTAGTCTCAAATCCGATTCCGAGGAAGACTACAGACTTAGCTGGATTCCTCTCGGCTAGGTTGAGAGCGTCCATAGTGGAATATACCATACGGACATCGGCGCCGTCGGCTTTGACCTCTTGTAAGCTAAAGTGGCTGCCGGGGACCTTTAGCATATCGCCGAAGGTAGTGATGATTACATCTGGGATTTGAGCTAAAGCAATCGCCTTATCTAAGTCGGCGTTGGCGGTAACACAGACGGGGCAACCAGGACCGGAGACCATGTCAATGGTCTTGGGTAAGACCTGGCGGATGCCGTATCTAAAGATGGTTACCGTATGACCACCACAGAACTCCATAAAACGTGCTGGAGTCTTGGACTTACGATGAATTTGTGAGATTATCCCCTCAGCCAGTTCAGAGCGCCGAAATTCAGTAATAAATTTCAACCCTCCTCCTCATCCATCCCGGCTATTTCTCGTAAGAAGTTTAGAGTTTCCTCAGCCTCCTCTTGGTCCAGGGTACTTATTGCATAGCCAGTGTGGACCAGGACATAGTCTCCTACTTTAGCTTCTGGGGTGAGCCACAGGCTAATCCGGCGACTTATACCCCCTATTTCAGCATCAGCCTCTTTATCTTCTATAAACTTAATCAGTGCTGGTATGGCAAGACACATATTGAACTTCCTTCACTTAATTCTTCTGCAGATTGTTAATAATCCGTCCTATGACTAGGAACATAGTAAGCTTTCCATATATAGCTGTCAAATGAAATTGGCAATAACTGCTTGACCCAGGGAGATGCCACCGTCGTTACAGGGTACCAGATGATGAGTTAGCACGTTAAAGCCTTTCCTTTGTAGAGCAGCTCTGGCTAACTTCAGGAGTAGCCTATTTTGAAAAACACCACCACTTAGCGCCACTCGAGTTATCCCGGTCTCTATGGTAATCAACTTACACATCCCGGTGATTATATTAGCCACGGTGTTATGAAACTTGAGCGATATTAAGTTAGCAGGGGTTTGATTTGTAACATCTTGCACCACTGAGGAGAATAGTTCTCCCAACTTTACCACTTTCACTCCTTGATTCTCAACAATGGAAAAGGGGTATGGTTCTGACTCAAACCCGTCCAGTTTGTCTGGAGCCAGCATCTCCAGTTCGATGACTGCCTGGGCTTCGTAGTCAATCTCTTGTCTCACTCCGACTAAGGCTGAAATAGCATCAAAAAGTCTCCCTGCACTTGAAGTTAAAGGAGAGTTTATTCTTCGCTTTAGCTGTTGTTTTATTAGCTCAAGCTCAGCCGTATCAACTTTATTGAGAGGGAGACCTTCAATAGGGGAATCCTCTCCCAGCAATGTATAGAGATAGCTCAAAGCCATGCGATAAGGTTTTTTAATGGCGGCTATACCTCCTGGTAGAGGCACATATTCCAAATGCCCTACCCTTTGGAAGCTATGCCAATCAGCCAGTAGAAATTCCCCTCCCCAGATGGCGCCATCAGTTCCGTATCCGGTACCATCAAATGCCACTCCGATAACAGGCTCTTCAACCCCGTTCTCCACCAGACAACTTACAATATGGGCATGGTGATGTTGCACCGGGGTAAGACTTAACCCCTGCTCCGAGCCAAAATGAAGGGCATATTTTGTGGAGAGATACTCCGGGTGCATATCATAAGCTACGATTTCAGGTTCAATACGAAATAGTTTTATATAAAGCTCAATAGTATTTTCAAAGTGTTCTAAGGTTTCCTCATTCTCCATGTCACCGATATGCTGACTCAAGAAGGCATGCTCATCTTTAGTAAGACAAAATGTATTCTTAAGCTCTGCCCCACAGGCAAGGATTTGTTTTGATTTAAAGGGAAGGAAAATGGGGTATGGGGCATAGCCCCGCGCTCGCCTTATCGCTTGAGGCGCACCCTCTACCATATAAACACTATCATCATATCGGGCAAAGATATCCCGATTGTGCAGTAGGAAATAATCAGCAATTCCTCTTAGCCTTTTTATAGCCTCACCATTATCTTTGGCAATAGGTTCCTCACTAAGGTTGCCGCTGGTCATGACCAGAGGAATACCAGTCTCCTTCAGTAGAAGGTGATGCAAGGGGGTATAGGGAAGCATAACCCCGAGGTAGTTTAGATTCGGGGCTACTGCCGGAGAGATATTAGATGAGTTACGCTTCCACCTTAAAAGCACAATCGGGCATTGCGGGGATTGAAGGAGTTTACTCTCTTCAAAAGATACCAGGCAGTGCTTTTCAATAGCCTCCAAAGTGGCTACCATAGTTGCTAAAGGTTTGGAGGGGCGCCTTTTTCTGCTCCGTAAAATATTTATTACTTCCTCGTTGGTGGCGTCACAGGCAAGTTGAAATCCGCCTAGACCTCTAAGTGCCAAAACTTTTCCTGCTTTTAGGAGACCGCTCGCCGCCTTGATGGCGTCATTGCCGTTAATGGGGTTACCATTGCCATCAACTAGCTCCAGGCTAGGACCACATTTAGGGCAAGCATTAGGCTGGGCATGAAATCGCCGGTCTAAGGGGTCATTGTATTCCTGCTGACACTCAGGGCACATTTGGAACTTACGCATAGTAGTCTTAGGGCGGTCATAGGGAATATCCTCTATGATAGTAAATCGAGGGCCACAATTGGTGCAGTTAGTAAAGGGATAGCCAAAGCGGCGGTCGGTAGGTGAGAAAATTTCTCTCTGGCAGTCTTCACAGGTAGCGATATCCGGTGATACTAACTGGTATTTCCCCTCCCGGCTCAGGCTTTGGTAAATTTGGAACTCAGTATAACCCTTCAAGGGGTAGAAGGTAACTTCAATGCTTTCAATGTGTGCCATCGGTGGGGCTTTGGCTTCAAGGTTTGCCAGGAACTTGTCAAAGGTTTCTTCATCTCCCTCTACTTCAATCTCCACATCTCCCGAGGTATTGCGCACCCAGCCCGTCAAATTATGCTCATTAGCCAGCCGATAGACAAAGGGTCTAAAGCCAACCCCCTGCACCACCCCACGAATACTTATCTTTGCCAATTTGGCTACTTTGGTCTGCACTATTTGCTATCATTTACCGCAAATTTATTATGTAGTAACCCTCCAGCCCCTTATCTGGTAATCTCTGGGAGGGCGAAATTCCTTAAGCAGCTCTAGCTTACCCTGCTTCTTTAATTGCTCATATATTAAAATCCAGCCACAATCTCTTTCCGGGTTGAGCTCGCATTTACCGTTTCTACTTCCGCCACAGATACCGTTAAGTAATCCCTTAGTACATCTGGTGACCGGGCAAATGCCACCAGTCAATCCTAGAAGGCAATCTCCACAGCCAGCACACATTTCTTCCATTAGACCTGCTTCCCTCTCCTCAGCCCCCATAAAATGGGTATTTTGGGCTGGAAAGACCGGAAGCTCAGGGAGAACTTTAGTTAAAGTTTGCACCCCTACTCCACAAGCTAAGGAGAGTATTGCTTCCACCCCGTCTATTTGTGGTCTGAGCATAGATGCCGCCAGATAAGAATCACACTGTTTCGGATGGGTAATTTCTTTAAAGGTAAATTCCCTATTTCTCAGTTTGCCTCCAAGCTCAAGCAATTGGCTCAAGGTCTTAGCTTCCCTTAAGCCTCTGGGCGGCTGTGTGCAGCCATCACAGCCGACTATCAAGATATTACGGTAAGGAGAGATTAAATCTAGAACCTCATCTAATGGTTTTTGCGTTGTTATTATCATTTGCTCTCCTTTAAGCTAATAGTTTCTATTTTTTGACTAAACTGCTCCAATTCCCTATTAAACCTCTCGGGGTATCTCGGGGATACAGTACAGAAGTGAAGCCTATCCTGAAGTCCTATTTGTCCTAGCCTTTCCTTTAGTGCTGTAACTGAGTGCTGTGCATTCTTGCTTGCCCCTTCCTGTTTGCAATCCTCTTCGGAGCAAGATGCTATTAAAATACCGTCTATACCCTTCTGGAAAGCTTCCAGGATGTGAAAGGTATCAACTCTTGAGGCACAAGGCAAGTCTATGGAGCGAATATTTGGTGCCAATTCCCCATTATCCAGTGGTGAGAAAACAGCCCATTGACAGCGAAATACCAGAATCTTGGGCAGTTTCATTCCTGATGATAGCTCGGCGAGCAGATTTGAAATACTTTCTCTCTCCCAATTCTCCATGTCCAAGGCTAGCGCCGGGCACATAGCCACACACAAGCCACAGCCTTTGCAGGCAGATAAATCAAAACTGACTGCTCCCGGGCTGTCCAGCTTAGCGGCATTATAAGGACAGTAATAGACACAATTGCCACAGGCAATGCATAAGTCTCTATCCACTTTTACCTTGAGGCTATTTCGGTTTAAGGTTATAACCTCTGTCCCATAACCAAGTTGTCCGAATAAAAGATTGAGTGCCAAGATTCTGCGTCTGGTGACTGGGCTTCCCCTCTGAAAACGACAATAATCCTCATCGCAGGCAAGGACATGAATTCGCTTTATACCCATAAGTAGGGCTTTCAAGAACACTTCCTCTGGAACACGCCCAATGCAGGGAACAGATAGGGGGATGAATTTTGTCACCCCAAACAGCTTCCCTATCCCGCTAAAGTCAGGAGCGCTACCCTTACACATAATAACCAGTTCATCAGACTCATATTCCTGCTTTGCTCTGGTCAGATACCTTATTAAGGAATCAATGTCATAATAGATAGTATCGATGGCTTTAGCCGGGCAGGCAGAGTAGCAAAGTCCGCATACCTGGCATTTTTCTATTTCAAGAAAGATTTTACCGGTTTCGGGATGCTTATTTAACGCCTCATAAGGGCAGAGGGTGGAACAGATACAGCAACTGCTACAATGGTCCTCATTTACTTCAACTGCCACTCTATCCTCAATAATTTGTTCGTTCAATTTGACTCCCCTTTCCCATTTAGTGTAAGGGGACCGAGTTCGGTGATTTCATCAATAAACCCGTTCACTGCGTTGCGGAATTTTGGTGCCTCAGAGGCTGAAATCCATTCTAGCTTTAATCGCTCGGATTCAATCCCGAGTTGGGGGAGCACATTTTTAAGTAGCATTATCCTTCGTCTAGCCTTATAGTTACCACTGTTATAATGGCAATCTCCCGGATGGCACCCGGCTACCATTACCCCATCGGCTCCTTGAGTAAAGGCATGGAAAATGAAGGTCGGGTCTATTCTTCCCGAACACATGGTTCGAATTACCCTGAAATAGGGTTTAATTTTTAATCTTGAAGTGCCGGCAAGGTCGGCTCCGGCATATGAGCACCAGTTACAGCAGAAAACTACTATTTTGGGGGCAAAATCATTCATAACCTTTCCTCCTCTATTATTTGCTTGGTAATGAACGGTATCCTTTTCTCTATCTCTTCAGTGCACTCTTCGCCAAAGGTTGTATTATCCCTTATCTCTACAGCATATAGGCTAATATGTTTGGGCATCTTATAGCCCAGACTTTCTCCAAGCTTAAAAGCAGTGGCAATATCTATGCCATGGGATGAGGATAAATACGCAGTCGGCTTCAAATCTTCTAGCTCAAGCTTATAGAGCTCTCCCGGCTTCTGCTCAGTCTTTATAGAATCGATGATAACCAGCTTATCATAGCCCGCTGCATGGTCAATGAGTGCAATTCCGGCTTCACTTGTCTCTATCACTTCTAAATAGGGATTTTCCTTTTTAATTTTTTGAGCGATTCTGATGCCGACTCCATCATCGGTAAGAATTGGATTGCCAAACCCTAAAATGAGTGTTTTCACTTTCCCTTATTTTACCTTAGATTTTACCTTAGAATCCCTTTTACAATAACATCCACCGCCTCGTCCTCATCCAGCCCTCTTGACATTAATGTCTGCATTTGCTTTTTATCTATACTGCCTATGGCTGCTTCATGAGTTATCTTTGCCTTGTCATTGGTTGCCACAAGGATTGGTATCGACCTGGCTATTGCGTGTTCCCCAATAACTACCTCCATACAGTCCATATGTCCTCTGGTATAAGCAGCATTGGCATAAGTTTCACCTGTGACCTCTGACCAGCTTCTATCTGTTGGCACCACTCTGGTCTTTATCAGGCTCCTGGCACCCTCGCCATTTAAGTTGACCCGGTCAAACATCTTTATGACATCGTCCTCTTTGCCATACACCTTGGCAATTATCTCAACTACGCTTTGAGCGGCACAGGTAACTTCATAGTTAATATCCAGATTACCCACCCGTCCTTCAATCAAGCTAAAAGTATTTTGAAATTCACCTTTCTCTCCAACCTCAATCTTTGCCTTTGGGATTACCTTGATACCACCGAAGTCTCCGTGGTAGTGAGTTTCGTTATAGTAAAACTTAGCATTATTTCCTATTTTTATATCGGCATCCATCTTGTGAATTATGTTAACAGCATTGGGGAAGATGCAATGGGCAATAATATTCACCTCAGCATAATCTTGAATATTCATTTTTAAGTCAATCTCTTGTAGACCCTCCTTGGGCAGAATGCCGAAGCATAAATAAACAGGATATTTGATTTTCCTTCCTTCTTCTACTGTCAGCTCAATCGCAATCCCTTGTTTCTTTTGTTCTGATTTCACTCGTATGCCTTCTACCTGATTAACACTTAAAACGCGGTTTTCATGAACGACAAGGCTGGCTACCTCTTTACTGATGAAGGCTCCCTTATTCCCACCTGCTTTTTCGTAGGCGTCAATAATCTCTGGGTATTCCTCTTTGATAGTAAGCATATTTTAAATCGCCTTCATTCTGGAACATTGATGTGGTCACATACTTGGCAATTCTGCCTAAACCATTGACACATTTCCTTGGGAGAACCCGTCTTTAATATCTTCCCGGCACACAGCACGGATGCCCTATTTGCCATTTCTACAGCGTCTTCATTATGAGTTATTAACAGAACAGAGGAACCGAGACTTTTCATTTTCACTATGCCATTTATGATATGAGGTAATGAGACAACATCTATCCCGGAGTCAACCTCGTCCAGAATGGCAAGTTTTGGTTTCATAGCTAAAACAGAGGCAAGCTCTACCCTTCTTCTCTCTCCGCCGCTTAAACTGGCATCAACGGCTCGGTTAAAAAATTGTGAAGGTGGGAGTCCAACTGCCCAGAGACAGTCCTCAATCTCTCCTATTTTCAATTCATTGGTTAACTCCAGATATTCTCTTATGGTCAATCCCTCAAATCTGGCGGGTTCTTGCCAGGCAAGGGTTATTCCTATTTTTGCCCGTTGAGAAATTGGATATCTGGTAATGTCCTCGCCTTCAAATATTACTTTTCCATCATCAGGCAAGTAATCTACCCCCATTATCAGGTAAGCTAGTGTTGTTTTCCCTGTTCCATTTGTTCCCAATACAGCATGTATTTCCCCTTTTTCTATATGCAAGTTCAAATCATCAATGATGGGGTTACCATCCAATGTCAATTTCAGACTCTTTATTAGTAACACATCGGCACCGCTTTAACTTTTATCCTAATTCTGAGCAGTTCAAATTTAAATTTGTCACTTGAACCAAGATGCTCACATATGGTCATCATTCCCCTTTAAGAGTCACCATTAGACGGCAATAACTTCCTTAACCTCAGGTATCTGCTCCTTGAGCATTCGCTCAATCCCCTGGTGCAAGGTTATGGTTGCCATAGGGCAGCCGAAACAGGCGCCTTTCAAGCTCAGTGTCACCACTCCCTCGTTCACATTCACTAGCTCGACATCACCGCCGTGCGCCTGTATAGCTGGTCTTATTTGGGCTAGGACTGCTTCTACCTTCTCCCTCATAGCTTATTCTGTTATTCACCCCTTGTTAGTTTTCTTACCAAGTCCCCTTGATTATCATATACATTAACCTCAAGTGGCATTCTTCCCGGGAGTGAATGAGTGGCGCAGGCATGACAAGGGTCGTAGGCTCGGAATGCCATCTCAATCATATTGAGAATCCCATCGGGAACCTCTCCTTTGTGTATAAGCGATTTAGCTGCTCTCTCAATGTCCATGTTAATGGCAGCTGAGTTATTCTGTGTGGCTACAATCAAATTGACCTTGGTGAGAATCCCTCTCTCGTCAGTCTGATAGTGATGAATAAGGGTTCCTCTTGGAGCTTCCACCACGCCTATCCCCTCTTTCGGAGTTTCAGTAGGCAGATTTACAATATCAGGTGAAGTAAGTTCGGGGTCACGGGCAAGCTCCAATAACCGTTCAGAGGCATAAAGCGCCTCAATGAGTCGAGCCCAGTGGAAGGCTAAGGTATTGTGAACCGGCTTCCCACCTAATACTTCATACATCTTCTCATAGGCTTCCTGAGCCAGTGGTGTTGCCATCCCATCGGATACATTCAGCCGAGCCAACGGTGCAACTCTGAAAACACCGCTCTGTTCCCCGTCGACAAATCCCTTCCATCCAATATTCTTGAGATAGGAGAATTTCACATAAGTCCAGGGCTCAACATGCTCCCTAATGTGGTCAAGATATTCCTGAGCCTTAAACTTGGCGAACTCTTTACCATTCGGGTCAACCACCCTTAGAATGCCATCGTAGAAATTTACCTTGTTGTTTTCATCCACCAGCCCCATATAATATGTCCTATGCTTATAAATATCCCCGGTGACGAGGTCGACATATTCCTTGTTTTTGAGCACTATATCATCAAAGAGCCCAAGGGCAAACTTACAGAAATCCACGGCATATTCGCCCGTCTCTACGATAGTCTCTCTCTCCTCATCGTTAATTCCTTTTGATACTCCGCCGGGCAAGCCACAGGAAGGCATAACCGGCTTCCCCCCGATTATTCTCAGAACATTCCTGAGCCTTTTCCTTACCTCTATAACCTTTCCGCCAGTCTCTATTCCTGCCTTGGCAATAACTCCCAGGATGTTTCTCTCTGCGGCTGGTGCTTGCGGGCCAACCACAAAGTCGGGACCACCGAGAAAGAAGAAGTGCAGTAGATGGTCTTCAGCCTGGAAAGCACAATACATTAGCTCTCTTATTTTTTTTGCTGTTGAAGTTGGTTCAACCTTCCAAAGGTCATCCAGGGTTTTGGTCGCTGCCATATGGTGAGCGGTAGGGCACACCCCACAAATCATCGTGGTTATTCTTGGCATCTCCTCAGCCGGTCTTCCCTCACTGAATTTCTCAAACCCGCGAAGCTCAGGGATCTGAAGGCAGGCTCGCTCACAATTTCCTTCATCGTTGAGGAATATCTCTATCTTTCCATGTCCTTCAAGTCTGGTTATCGGGTCTATCGTTATCTTTCTCATGCTATCCTCCTATGACATTCTCTTTCTTCTAAGAAGAGAAGAAGCCAGGCTAAATCGGTAGAATGTTCCTGCCGGGTCTACAATCTGATTGATTAATTTTTGGGCATCTTCATCCGACATTTTCTCTTCGCCCTCAATCCCCAATATTGATGCAATCGCTGAAAGCCCTTTTGCTCCTTGGTCGACAACCCCGTCTACAGGACCAAAGCACCCCCGACATGGCATATTAGCCCTAATACAGGTTTCGCCACATCCAGAGCGAGTAACGGGACCGAGACAAATTAGCCCTTGTACAAGGAAGCATTTCTCAGGGTCGATTTTAATCTCCCAAGGTCTTTTTATCTCTTCTATTGATATTTTCTCCGGTTTTGTCTCCGCCCTGGGGCATGTATCACATTGCGCTTTATCAGGAGCAAGCACCGCCCCTTTCTCCGG
>CAZMJZ010000035.1:0-11762 GCA_964566845.1 uncultured Dehalococcoidales bacterium
GGCGGAGCCCCTCTTAAACTCCATTTTTATATTTTCTCATTCAAAGGAGAGGGAGAAGGTTGTATAAGAGGGGACTCGCCCCTCTCAGGCTCTCCCCTTAGTCATATTTGTCTTCGACTCTCTAAAACACGATTGTATAACCTTGGTATTCTGAATACTCAAAATCATACCATTTAATTTCAAATGTAGCTGGCACTAGACTTTTAAGTCTTCACTCTCTTGAGAACCACGAATCTATTTCTTCCTGAAAACACTTTCTGTTACGGACAGGGTCCCAAGAAACGACTTTTACTTGGTAACTAATTGACACCTCCCCCTCACCATCTCTAGTAACTTTTCAAATTGCTTCAAGTTTAATAGAATCATCTTTATAAACTAACTTCCCCTGTGATATGGTGGCCATTACTTTACCTTTAAGCGTTGAGCCAGCCAGGGGAGTATTTTTGCCTTTAGAGGTAAAAGCCCCAGGGTCAACTACCCAATTCCTATCAGGGTCAAAGATGGTAACATCGGCTTTAGCACCAACAGCCAGCGTACCAAGTTTTCCATGTTTATTACCGAGAATCTTAGCCGGTTCGCCGGTTAGTTTAGCGATAAGGGTATTCAAGGTTAGCTGTCCACCATGCACCAGGCTCATAAGGCTGCCCAGGGCAGTTTCGAAACCACTAATGCCAAATGGGGCGAGAGTAAACCCAGACGCCTTATCGGCTTCAGTGTGGGGGGCGTGGTCAGTGGCAATGATATCAATTGTATTATCATTAAGCCCTTGAATCAGGGCTTGTATGTCCCGTTCAGTTCTCAGGGGCGGATTTACCTTGGCGTTGGTACCACAGCCGATGACCTTATCCTCGGTCAGTGTCAGGTGGTGGGGCATCGCCTCGGCGGTAACCTTGATGCCCTTGTCCTTAGCCCGACGAATAAGGTCAACCGAGCCTTCAGTGGAAGTATGGGCGATGTGTAGCCAACCCCTGGTTAGTTGAGCTAGAGCCAGGTCACGGGCAACTATAATGTCCTCAGCGGCATTTGGTATTCCACGAAGACCTAGCTTGGTTGATATTACACCTTCATTCATCACCCCGCCCTCACTAAGTGCTGTATCCTCACAGTGGTCAATAATAGGCAAGCCAAGAGCCAGACTATAGTCTAATGCCTGGCGCATAAGGCGTGAATTTGCCGCTGGCTCACCATCATCACTGTAGCCAATGACCCCGGCTGAAGCCAGCTCATCCATATCAGCTAACTCTTTCCCCTTCCTGCCCCTGGAGATGCAGCCGATAGGTAGAACGCGAACCACCCCTTCTGAGGCTGCCACTGACTTTACATAATCTATCACAGTCTTATTATCCAGTGGCGGATTAGTATTGGGCATACAGCAGATGGTGGTAAAGCCACCTCTGGCTGCGGCTTGGGTTCCGGTGGCAATGGTCTCCTTCTCCTCAAAACCGGGTTGTCTGAGATGACAGTGGTGGTCAACAAATCCAGGGCAAATTATTAGTCCCTGGGCGTGAAGGACATTGTACCCAGGCTGGGTCGGGGCCATTTCTCCCTTGCCCAGCCATGAAATTATGCCTTCGGTAATAAGCAGACTGCCAGTTTCATCTATCCCCTGGCTGGGGTCAATTATACGACCACTATAGATAAGCAAAGGACTAATTTTCATGTTCATCATCTTTCACTAGCATAATTGCTGGGCTTAAAACCATAAGCCTGAGCCTTGCTTTCCGAATCAAAAATAATCAGGTTTTCCGGTTTAATTCTTCGAACCAAATGGGTGTCAGCCCTATGATATTTCTTGTTTTTCAACATCCCTTGATGCCAATTGCAACTGGCAATATATTGAGGATGGACTTCGTGTTCACAATAGACGCACCGCAATGTCAGAGGCCTGTTGGTTATTATCTCAAACTCAATCTTTATATACCTTGTTTCAGTTTCTTGCAAAGATACGCATTTTGAATTAGAACAGGTAACCCCAAAATCTCGTTTATACAATGGGTAGGCTCTTTCTTGAGCAGGGGAGCTTTCCTTCTCAGGAATATAAACATCCTTAGCCCCCAATAACAGGGCTATGAGCGCCATCCTAATTGGCACCCCACGAGCCGCTTGCTTAAAATACATACTCCTCGGGTCAGCATCCACTTCATGGGCAAGCTCGTCAATACGAGGCAGTGGGTGCATAACCAGTGTTTTCTTGAATTCTTTACCTTTGAGAAATTTTCTATCTACCACTGGATAATCCCTTTTCAAGTCTTGACCGTCGGCGGTAGCGACAAGCCTTTCCTGCTGAAGTCTGGTAACATAAAGGGCATCATACTCACTAACTAAGTCAATTGGAATGCTGATGTCAGGTATTAGTGCTAGTTGATGAGCATGGCTTGGCGTTATGTATATGGCATCCAAGCTATTATTTCCTGACCAATCATCCCTTCCAACCAATAATGGCAAGTTGTCCGCAGGAATTTTTTCTACCACAGCCCCGTATTCCGTAACTAGTTTCTGCTTGACATTCTCTGGCATGTCAAGCCCTGGTCCTGGCCAAAGGAATGTAGTTGCTCCCAATCTAGTTAGCGCATAGATTAGGGAATGTATTGTCCGCCCGTATTTTAAGTCGCCGCACAGGGCAATCCTCAGACCCTTGATGGTTTGTCTCTCCTTCTTAAGGGTATAAAGGTCACATAGGGTCTGGGTTGGGTGTTCATGGCTCCCGTCGCCAGCATTTATCACCGGGACGCCGGCATAGTCAGCAACTATCTTGGCTGCCCCTTCCCAAGGGTGTCTGATAACGATGATGTCGGCGTAACTCCCTACCACCCTAGCCATATCAGCAATGCTTTCACCTTTAGCTAAAGATGTTGCATTTACATCAATAGCACTAATAACACTTCCCCCAAGCCTATGCATTGCTGTCTCAAACGATAGTCGTGTTCTGGTGCTGGGCTCAAAAAATAGGCTTGCCATAATCTTGCCCTGGCATACATTGGACTGGTTATTCACTGAATTCAACATCTCATCGGCTAAGGAAAACACCGCTTCAATTTCCTCATTAGACAAATCGTCTATGGTCACCAGACTTCTATTTACCAAACTCATAGTAGCTTCTCAATCTTCTCCGCCGGTGTTGTCTCTAGACTAAATTTAGCAATTGCTACCTCATCTATGTCATCGGTTTCTAACATTTTTACCTGTATCTCCTCATATCTGGAACTTGGTATATTCTTACCTACATAGTCAGCCCTAATTGGTAACTCCCGATGTCCACGGTCTATAAGAACGGCTAGTTGTATTGACCTTGGTCGTCCCAAATCAATTAGGGCATCCATAGCGGCACGGATGCTACGTCCGGTGTACAAGACATCATCAACTAACACTATGGATTTGCCACGAATGTCACCAGGTATTTGGGTACGGTTGAGGACTGGTCGCTGTTTTAATGAGGAAAGGTCATCACGATATGGGCTGATGTCTAAAGCACCAACCGGTATTTTAAATTCGTTAAAGTCTTCTATATTAGCCGCTATCCGTTTGGCTAGAGGCACACCACGGGTGTGCATACCAATTAGTATTAGATGCTCGATAGCTTCATTTCTCTCTATAATTTCGTGGGCAATGCGAGCCAGAGTCCGTCTGATATCCTCCGGGGTCATTATGACTTTTTTAGACAAAATAATAACCTCTTACCTTGGCTGGCAAGAGGTCTTGCTAGTTAATCCCTTCGTTTTCCCCTTACCAGCCTCTCTGGACTAGCTTAAAGGTTCAGATATTATCCTCTTTTTAATCTATCCAATTTTTAATTATACCACTTCTAACCGGTTATTTCAACATTTATCAGTTACAGACACCACAACCTTGTTAGGTTAATAATAAAAATCCACAGGTGTATTGACAAAAGCTTAAAAATGGTGTATGTTAGAATTATACAACGTTAGAAATATACAACCATAGAAGGTAATATGATGAAAACGAGGAGAGTACTCTTAGCTGTTTCTATTACTGCTCTGATAGTGACCATTATACTTATATCCGTTAGGGCATATTACGTTGCGATTGCCCTTGTGGTTGGAACGTTGATTATAGGTTACCGCGAATTTTGGTCTTTAATTAGAAGGAGGAAGATGCCACCAATTGATGAAAGGGTACGAGAAAACACCAGTAAATCAATACGAAACGGGTTTATCTTCTTCATTATAGCTCTCTTATTCCTGATATTGCCTTTCGGTGTAAAAATAATTGAGAATCCTAACATAGTCCATGTTCTGGCTGGCCTATTCATATCAGGTGGAACAGTATATCTGATATCTTATCTCTTCTATGACCGGGTAGAACCGAGGTTAGGTGAAAGGTGGTTAAAAATACTGAAGACAGCCCTGCTAGTAGCCGGAATATCACTAGGTATCTTTATCAAAGGACTATTCAGTAAGTCATTGTGAAAGACATTAAGAATGAAAACAAAAGTGAGGGAATACCGACTTAAGCATAACTTAACGCAGGAAAAACTGGCTGAGATGGTGGGAGTCAGGCGTGAAACCATCATCTTTCTGGAGCAGGGAAAATATAACCCTTCTCTAAAGCTGGCTCATAATGTGGCTAGGACTTTGAAAACTACTATAGATGAAATATTTATCTTTGATGGTGATTAGTGTTGAAGGTAAAACGGAAGGAGAAAACGAATTGCCACAAAGGTTAATGTTAGATGGCTTTGAACTATTTGTAGGAAACCATTGTGATACCTACCCTGAAAGAAGTAGGGGAAATGATACAGGGATCATCAGCGGTATGTAGCTATATTGCCTCAGGGCTCCTGTCTGATTTTTGCCCTAACCTTAAAAGAATAAGGCAGCTTATGTTTGAAAAGAACTGGCTCCAGGAGCTCTGGAAGGGATGATAAAAATTAATGTATAGTTCAATGAGTTAATGGCAAAAGCGATAGAGGATTTGACGAGATTGCTTGTTTTTTAAACGATGTCAAACAAATTATCTTAATATGCTATGAAAGGGAAAGAAAAGCGTTCCAGAAATTAAGAGGTATTATTGCAGAGAAATATTGCTAAACGCTTAGCATATCATAAGTCAGCCAAGTTATCTTATATTGCCCTCCACTTTATTGCACTAAAGCCCGTGTTGTCCTATAATCAAATGTGCTAGACTATCTACAGTAAAGCCAAGATGAGAGAGAAATGAAATTCAGGCGTAATAAAGGGGAAGACAAACTTTTTGAGCAATGGGTAGAACATGGTGACCTCCCCCCTGAGGCTACACCACAAAAGGAGAGCCCTGAAGAGGTGCCGACGGGCAAAGGGAAAAATAAACGGCTCTCTCCTTTAGTATACATATTGGTGGGAGCCGGTGTAATTATATGGTGTATATGTTTAGTTCTTCTCCTTATGCAATCGTGCTAATAGCTGCCAACTAGTACATATAAAACCTCTAGTGTGACCACGGAAATTTCGTGGACGATAAATGTATTCTCTTTACCAATGCCCTGCAAGGGATTATAATAGCTAGCGTATTTAGCTTATCTAAAGTATAGTTGGAGGTGTAATTTGGTTACTTTATATATAACCTCTTCAGAAAGAGCGGCGGGTAAGACGGCAATTTGTGCTGGTATAGGTCATCATTTACTGAGAGATGGCAAGAAAGTAGGTTTCTTCAAACCGACTATCGCTGATGCCAAGAACCTGCCGATAGAAATCATTGACAGCGATGTTATATTTATGAAGCATATTCTTGCCTTAGATGAGCCTGTAGACCGCCTTTGTCCGGTCATTAGCGACCAGAACAAGTTGGTTAATAGCATTAAGGAAGCCTACACCAAGGTTTCTCCGGGTAAAGATGTGGTTATTGTTGAAGGCATTGGTGAGGAGAGCCAGGCTTGTTACGGGATAATAGAAGCACTTGATGCCAGAGTAATTATTGTTGAAACTTATTCTAAAGACTTGCCAAAGGTAAAGAATAGCTATAAGGATTTTGGGGAATATTTACTGGGTGTCGTATTGAATAAGGTACCAAGAAGCCAACTAGATTATGTGCGTAATGAGTTGTCTCGTCAGTTTGATGATGCCGGGGTAAAGATTTTAGGGGTGCTTCCTGAGGATAGAGCGCTATTTACTCTAACTGTAGGTGAGATGGCTGAGCATATTCAAGGTGAAATACTGAACTCTGCTGAGAAATCAGTAGAGCTAGTGGAAAATTTTATGCTAGGAGCCATGTGCGTTGACCCCGGTCCGGATTATTTTAGTCGTAAAGTAAATAAGGCGGTGGTAGTCAGGAGTGAACGACCGGATATGCAACTTGCAGCCCTAGAGACCTCAATGAGGTGCCTTGTTCTTAGTGGCGATACGGCACCAATGCCGGTTATTCTCTATGGAGCCCAAGATAAAAGCATTCCCGTTATTTTAACTAAGGGTGATACTATTGCTACAGTTACCAATATTGAAGATGCCCTGAGTAAGACCAGGTTTAATCAGGAGAAGAAGCTACTCAAGCTTAATGAAATTATGGAGCAACACTTCAATTTTCAAGCTCTATATCAAGGGCTCGATTTAGCCGGTTAGACAAGACAATTCACCAGTGGCGAAGAAGACTCATAATAGATAGCGAACACCCGTATATTTTCCATAGCCAGCATAGCTTAACACCCTTTATAGGGTCATCGTTTTTTCTCAATCTTTTTTTAACGAGGGGGGTAGACTTGCGCAAACATACTACTACTCTAATTCATAAAGGTATACCTCTTAGTAATCATAACCTACCCATGTATTCTCTACATCGGAAGGTTTAGCCAGTCGAAGACGCCGATCATCTTAAGACCCATATAAAACATCACAGCAATAAAAATCCACTTGAGCTGCTTTGCCGGAACTTTATGAGCGGTCATAGCCCCTATCTGCGCCATGGCGACACTGGTGCCCGCCAGACAAAGCCATGACCAGATGTGGACATAGCCAATATGAGGAGAGGGAATACCAGAAACGCTGAGACCATTTACCATATACCCTATTGCGCCGGCGAGGCTGGTGAACATCATCATTGCTGTTGAGGTGCCAACAGCTTTGTGCACCTTAAATCTCAGAGCCATGACCATGACTGGAACCATTATTATCCCGCCACCGATTCCAATCATGCCGCTCACGATGCCAGGGAGAAATCCCCAGGCAACCCAGAGCCAGGGATTGTCACTGGGCTCCTCGGTAACCGTAGGCGGCCTAGCAATGATCATCCTAATACCACCAGCAAGAACCACCCCTCCAAAAGCAATTTTAAGCACCTGTCCACTGAGAAATTGTGATGTTATAGTTGAGCCTAAGAGTGCTCCCGCCGCTCCGCTAATACCCAGAACAATACTGGCTTTCCACCAAACAGACTTCTTCCTGCTATGCGCCCAGGAGCTACTCATAGCTGTGGGAAAGACTACCAGTAGATTAGTCCCAAAAGCAAGCTTAAAAGCCAAGTCCAGAGGCATGCCCATTGCTCCAAATACCCATACCGTCACCGGAACCATAATAAAGCATCCACCAACACCAAGTAGCCCGCTGGCAAATCCAACCCCCACCCCCGTACCCAAAAGAGCAATAATGCATCCTAGCTCCATTTCTTCCTCCTCTTCCGCTATTTATGTTACCATGTCTCTTTTCATTCAGAAAATACAATTAACTAATATCGTAGAAAAGACCAACCTTTAGCGTTTGACTTTGCTTGGTCCCACCCTGACCGCTGTCTTTATACGCTCAAGGTCAACAGCTACTACTGGGTTACCTTCCAGTGCTTGGCTTATAGCCTTGAGTATATCGGAGCGGTATTCCTGCATTCCTTCTCTGTCTATATAATAGACTATCCAGAGTCCGTCTCTCCTTGCTTTTAAGAAACCAGCGTCCTGAAGAATACCAAGATTACGCGAAGCTCGAGACTGAGATATATCCAGAGCCTGCATAACCTCACATACACAGCATTCTCTATCTAATAGAATATTCAGAATCCTGACCCTCGTTTCATCAGAGAGCGCCTTCATTATCTTAATTAGCTCTTGCATAGCTCTCCTTTAAAATATATGTAGATATGCGCATATCTACATATACTATAATGGTTTTCCTGCCATCTGTAAAGCTTTATTACTGTCTATTCTTTTAAATGTTTCTTTCAACTACTCTGTGCCAATGTTATAATGGCTATAAATGGATATCTTGGCTGAGCTTAATTCAGCGCAGAGGGAAGCGGTAGAGGCAATTGACGGACCGGTTCTAATTCTAGCTGGCCCGGGTAGTGGCAAGACCAGGGTTATTACCCATCGAGTGGCTTACCTTATTAAGGTTTGTGGGGTTAACCCTCGCCGCATTATGGCAGTTACCTTCACCAATAAAGCCGCCAGGGAAATGGAGGAAAGGCTTCACCGGCTGGTCAGCGGCTCAGTAAAAGAGCTAACTCTGGGTACCTTTCACGCCATTTGTGCTCGCATCCTGCGTATGGTTGGTAATGCCATGGGTGTTGACTCCCACTTTGTAATTTACGATAGGGAAGACCAGACAAGCCTGATAAAGCGAGGTATCCAGGAAATAGGTCTTGACCCCAAGCAATATGCCCCTCAGGCAATAGCCTCAGCCATTACTGCAGCTAAGAGCCACATGTTAACCCCTCAAGATTATATGCAGCGTAGCCATAGCTATTTTGAAGAAGTGGTGGAACGGGTCTATGAGCGCTATCAGCAGCTATTGGGTGAAAGTAATGCTCTGGACTTTGACGATTTGTTAATGAAGGTAGTGCAGTTATTCACCAATAATCCTGAGGTTTTGTCCAGATTCCAAGAAAGATATTTGCATCTTCAGGTAGATGAGTTTCAGGACACTAACATGGTTCAGTATGAGCTAATAAAGCAATTAGGCGGGAAGTACCGCAATATATGTGTTGTTGGCGACCCCGACCAGTCAATCTACTCGTGGCGGTTTGCCGACCTGCGTAATATCCTCAACTTTGAGAAGGATTATCCTGAGGCTAAGGTAGTATTCCTGGAGCAGAACTATCGCTCGACCAAGATGATTCTGGAAACGGCATCTCATTTAATTTCACCCAATCAGCAACGCAAGCCCAAAGATTTGTGGACAAATAATGAGATTGGTGAACTGCCTATGGTGATTGAAACATATAGTGAGCAGGAAGAAGCCCAGTTTGTGGTTAATGAGGTAGAGCGACTGGTAGGTCAGGGGATGTTCAGACTAGGCGATTGTGCGGTAATGTATCGCACCAATGCCCAGTCAAGAGCTCTGGAAGAGACTTTTATTCGCTATGGTACGCCCTATAAGCTGGTAGCTGGTACCCGCTTTTATGAGAGGCGAGAGATTAAGGATATTATTGCCTATCTCAGACTTATCCAGAACCCTTATGACAGTGTTAGCCTGTTAAGAATAATCAATGTCCCTGGACGTGGTATTGGACAGCAAACTCTAGCCAAACTATATAGCTGGGCAAAGTCTAAGGGTGTCTCCGAGTATGAGTTATTAAAACTAATGACTAATACAAAAGTGAACGGTGAGCATCAGCACACATTTAGTCCTCATATCGCCAAGGCGCTAGTTAGTTTTGTAAATTTGATAGAAGGACTTACGGCTCGTAGTCAAGAGCTAAACATGGTTGGTTTATTTGATTTTGTTATAGAGAGCTCTGGTTATAAGGAATATATATTGAACGGGGTAGATGGAGAAGAGCGGTGGGACAATATTCTTGAGCTTCGAACCGTAGCCCAAGAGTATGATTATTTGCCACCGCCACAGGGTTTAGCCGCCTTTTTAGAAGGGGTAACTCTAGTATCAGATGTGGATGGGCTTAATGAAGGTGTGGATATAGTAACCCTGATTACCCTGCATCAGGCTAAGGGTCTGGAGTTTTCGGTGGTGTTTATCGTGGGTATGGAGGATGGTGTCTTACCCCATTTTAAGTCGTTTGACGACCCGACACAGATGGAAGAAGAGAGGCGACTGTGTTATGTTGGTGTAACCAGAGCCAAGCAGAGGGTATATCTGCTTCATGCCTTTCGCCGTAGCCTAATGGGCAGAAGCACGGTTAATAAACCATCACGTTTCTTAGACGATATACCACCGCATATGATAACAGTCGGTGGTTTGAGGCAAGGGGAAGAGAGCCGAATAGCTGAGGCGATGTATTCCTGGAATAAAGCTTATCTGCCTAGTATTGACACTCCAGAACTGAAATCTGGCGACCGTGTCCGACATAGCCAGTTTGGTGATGGGGTAGTGGTAATCTGCCAGCCGATAAAGGATGATAAAGAGGTAGTAGTTGCTTTCAGTAGCGGAGTAGGAGTAAAAAAGCTCCTCTTAAGCTTCGCCCGGCTGGAGAAGGTGGAATAAAACGCTTGACATTATACACGTAACCGTGTATACTTGGTATTAACATGCCTATCAAAGTATTAGACAAAGAGACGGTTTCCCGGATTGCGGCTGGGGAGGTGGTGGAGAGACCAGCCTCAGTGGTAAAGGAGCTGGTGGAGAATTCTTTAGATGCTGGCTCAAGTCAGATTTCGGTTGAGGTCAGGGGTGGTGGGGTGAGCTTGATTAGAGTAACCGATAACGGAATAGGTATTCCACCTGAAGAGGTTAAGATTGCCTTTGATAGGTATGCTACCAGCAAAATTGACAATTCGGAGGATTTGGAGTCTATTTCAAGCCTTGGCTTTCGTGGTGAGGCGCTACCCAGCATAGCTGCCGTAGCTGAAGTAGACATCGTTACATGTACTGTCGGTGAGTCGGTAGGCAGCTACCTCAGTTTTAAGGATAGCGCTATAGCTAATAGGGGAAGCCAAGGGCGCTCTCAAGGGACCACAATTACTGTGCGAAATTTGTTCCGAAAGGTGCCAGCCAGGTTGAAATTTCTTAAGTCGCTGGCTACGGAAAATAGTCACATAGCTAATGTAGTAACTCAATATGCCCTTGACTTTCCTGAAGTTAAATTTAGCTTGCTTATTGATGGTAGACAAACGCTAACAACTCCAGGCAATGGTCAATTAGTAGACAGTGTTATTGAGGTTTATGGCGTTGATGTAGTCAAGAATATGCTGGAGATTAAGGATAAAGGCTGGGAAAGCGGGGCAGTCTCGCCTCGGGTAACGGGTATGGTAAGCTCACCAGCAGTAAGCCGCTCCGGTCGAGACCACCTCAGCTTCTTCGTCAATCGTCGCTGGATAAGTAGTCGCATGCTGTCCTGGGCGGTAGAGGAAGCCTACCATGGACTTTTGATGCAGGGAAGGCACCCTATTGCCATTATCAATATTTCACTGCCGACTAAAGAGGTAGATGTTAATATTCACCCCACCAAGACAGAGGTGAAATTTGGCTATGAACGCGCCGTTTTTAGTGCTGTCCAGAAGGCAGTCAGGCAAGCTTTAATTGAGCTAATGCCAGTGCCTAAGATTGAGGAGGTAACTACAACATATGTATCGCCATCACCGACAAGGCAATTGTTATGGGCATCAAATGAGCTTGGTGCCCCCTCGCCATTGGTGTTTCCTCAGACTCCAGCGGTGACTCTGCCCATTCTACGGGTATTGGGACAGCTATCTAAGAGCTATGTTATTGCTGAGGGTCCCGACGGACTGTACCTTATTGACCAGCATGCTGCCCATGAGCGTATCCTTTTTGATAAGATTAAATACCAGAGGTCTGAGCAAGAAATAGAGGTTCAAGGGTTCCTTGAACCGGTGACACTCGAGGTTAATCCTAAAGAGGAAGAGGCTTTGAAATTACATTATAAAGACCTGGCTG
>CAZMJZ010000036.1:0-11731 GCA_964566845.1 uncultured Dehalococcoidales bacterium
TTTCTCCTTTAGGTTTAATTATATATTCCAGATAGACTTCTTCCGCCTTAACTTTATCAGTGCCTAATGTTATAAACTCTTTGTCCTTTAAATTCTCAAGCCAGCCAGTCCATTCAAAATCTTTTCCTTCTAATCCATCTCTCCTAGCCAGAGTTTTCACCCAGTTTAAAGGAAAGACTTGATGCTCGTCATAAATTCCGCAAATGTAAAGATTCCTTATAACCCGTAGAATGGTCTTTTCAACATTGTTGCAGTCACCAAACCTTTTCTCCATTTCAGCTAAATACATAAAGATTGAGCCCACAGTTCCATCAAATATAACATCATCCCAGATTATCCCAACTTTATGGGCAATCTCTTTCCCAATATCTTCCGGAACTCTTTCAAGCTCAATAATATTTTCGTCAAATATTGTTTCCAAATCTATATTCCTATCCAGCATTTTATTCTTTACTTTTTTATGTTCCATCTCTGAACGACAGGTAGCAAAAATAACAACATTGTCTTGCATAGCAATCCTAAATAAATGCTCAAAGTTTTGTTGTTCTACAAATCTATGTAAATCATCAACAAGTATAATTCGTGCCCTCCAAAACTTAAGATGTTTAGGAAACACAAAAGCCTCCAGATTTATATCGGTGCATCTGGGGATTATGACATCATGCGGCTTGTTCAAAGTAGTTAGAGCTTGGTAAGCAGCTCTGGATTTACCACTCAAAGGAGTTCCAATTATCAACACATTCTTTTTGTTATTTAAACATTTGACAATCAAGTCGTCTTCTGGTCGTTTGTAATAGTATATATTAAATGGACGCTCTCCCAGCACTTCTTTTGGTTTTAGTGATAATGATTTTCCCCATGTAATTTCATAGTATACTTTAAGTGTCCTACGCCTCTTATTGTATGACCCTATTAATGGAATGAGGATAGCTAATATGATTCCTATTATGATTCCAATGATTGTTAGGATGATTCCCACCGTATAGTACAGCCTCCTATCCACCAAGCAAAATATCGTCTAACAGCCACAGAGACAAACTTCCATTGCGTCGGTTCTAACCTGTATCCATTATACCACTTCTTATCCACTGAGTAAGGACTAGTTAAGTGATTTATCAAGGGTAGAGTGAAGGGGCTTCGCCCCTTCAAAACCAATTCTTCACCCTCTCCTTTCAAGGAGTAAATACTAAAGGAGAGTCAAAGAGAGGCGAAGCCTCTCTTAAATAACCAATTCTCCCTCCCTTATGAAGGGAGGGAGATAAAGAGGGAGGGTTGGTAAACAAACATCTAAGGGGGTGAGGTTGATAGACGGTCTATATCAATGCCTTTTGCCAATCATCGCTGAATACCCAGCGAGTTGAGGGTTGCCATAATTTCCCATTTCATTTCTTTGGTGGCAAAAAACAGGTGACTATGGCAGTGACAATCGCTGGAACCAAAGCCGGGGATAGAGTCAAATTTATGGTTTAAAGCCTGAGCAATGGCACACTCAACCCTGTCTTTAGTCTGGCAGATGATTATGCCAGTGATATAAGCCTCCTTTAGCAGATAATCAATGTGCCAGTGAGGTCTTTTACTTTCTTTGAAATGGTGGCTTAATCTGGATTTAAGCCCGCCCATGGCTGAGCCGATATAGGCATAGTAGCCAGGAGGGAAATGAATGTATTTAAGACTGCCTATGGCAATTGTCTTTTCTTCAAGGAGTTGAATAAAGAGGATGTAGCTTCCCTTCGCCGAATAAACTATCTCTTCCATTAGTCTTATCTGCCAATTTATACTATAGTATATCAGGATTCCAACTGGGCAAGGAGAAAGGAATGTTTGGCACAAATAAGGATTATGTTACTATGTTTGCTGGCAAGGGTGGGGTGGGCAAGACAACTTGCGCTGGCGCTACCGCCCTCCACTATGCCTCCCTTGGTGAGACAACTTTAGCCATATCAACAGACCCAACCCCATCCCTGTTACATATTTTTAACTCAAAAGACAAGCAAAAGAGAGTAAAAATTCTGGATGGGCTGTATTTGGCTGAGCTCGGTATTGGAGAGGTAAAACATATGTGGGATAGTAAATTTGGTAAGGAAGTTTATGAGGTCTTTTCCTCGCTGGTATCAATTAACTATGAGGAATTTGTTGATTTTATCGCTTCCATATTACCCGGAATGAGGGATGAATTTATGGTCGATTATATAAGGGAGCTGAGCCAGGAAAGGAAATACAAGCGCATAGTCTGGGATACTGCTCCCTTAGGGCAAACTCTTGGCTTGCTTCAAACCCCAGCCATGCTCAGAGAGCACCTAAAACCAGCCCCTCGCATTTATTCCAAGCTGAAGCTTGGTAAGCAAACCAGGAAGCCAGTACTGGATATTATAAAGAGGTGGGAAAGTTTATCTGGAGAAGATATGGATTTTCTTAGGCATGGAGTGAGATTCGTCATTGTTACCATACCTGAGGCACTGGCTATTGAGCAGCTTGACAGTATTTTTGACGAATTTGATAGGCATGGGCTTAAGGCTGACCAGTTAGTGATAAATAATGTAGTTAAGGAAGTGGCCAGCTCAAGCTTTCTCCAGGCCAAGTCTGAGCAACAAAAAGGTTACATTGAACTTCTTTACCGTAAGTATCAATGGTTAAGAATAGTTGAGTTGCCCCTTTTCCCCCACGAGATAAAGGGAATGGACAGACTGAAGGACATTGAGAGAAGCCTCTTTGAATAGGAAATTTAATAGCAGCCTCTAAAAATCACTGAGCGGGGCCTTCTGGATGGGGTTCAAATAAGAGGTATCATTATGTTTGGTAAGAACGAATTGTCCGTTTTCGTAGTAAAAGACGGTAATTCCGCAGGTATCTAGTCTTATATTCCAGAAGTGAGAATTATCTAACCCTAACAAAGCACATATCAAGACTTTATTCACCACACGGTGAGATACTAAGACTACAATACCCTTATATTCAGTTATTACATTACTCACTACGCCCATGGCTCTTTCCCTGACATCATTCAGGCTTTCACCATTCGGCATCCTTATCAGATGAGGATTCCCCATCCATTCGGCATAAAGCTCTTTATATCTATCCTTAACTTCTTGATGGGGCAAGCCCTGCCATTCTCCATAATTAAAATCTATTAGGCCAGGAGCGATTTCTACATCAAGCTTATGATGGCTAGCAATGCTCTCTGCTGTCTTTAAAGCTCGTTTTAATGGAGATGAGTAAATGGCACTTATTTTTATGTGGCTCAGGTATTCCGCTAGTAATTTTGCCTGTTTTAATCCAGTCTCATTCAGCTCAACATCAATTCTTCCCCTAAAGATTTCTTCCACATTCCATCCAGTTTCCCCGTGTCTTGCCAGAATAATTTCTGTCATTCTGCCTACACCTTAGTAAATTCTAGGTAGACAATCTTACCTTAATGCAACTATTCTTCTCTCTTTTCAACCTCAATAGTGCATTCTGTTACTAGCGCAGCAAAAGCACCCAGAGCAGCCAGGACCGGAGCTGCCATAATGCCTATTGCCGCTGCTGGAGCGCCTATCGACAATGGGATTTCTATTACGGTTCGTCCTTCGTGTAGCAAACGGACCCTTCTGATGTTACCCTCGTGTATGAGTTGCTTGATTTTCTCAACCAATTTGTCTCCAGATACAGTAAACTTTTCGTTAGTGGTCATCACTTGTCTCCTTTTATTCTAATCTAGGGTGAAGAGTCAAAGGGAAGGTGACAAAGCCTTGAGAATGGTATCGGTTATATAGGCTATTTTCTTATTACTTTCTGTCTTGTTGATGACGTAGCTGAAGTTAAATTGGCAGAAGGGGCAGGGAGTTACTAATGGGCTCACCGGGGCTTGGTCAAGTATTTTGGTGGCTAGCTTTAAGGAAAGCTGGCGATAGACCGACATTACCGCTACCCCAGCTCCGCAGCAGAGGGTGTTCTGTCTATTCTCTGGCATCTCGTTTACCTTTATCCCGCATAGTTGTAGAGCTTCCCTTGGCTCATTATAAAAGCCATCAAGCCTGCCCAGCCGGCAGGGGTCATGGTAAGTTACCCCCATCCCCTCCTCTTCCAGTTTCATCCCCTTTTCCTTCAGTAGAGAAGGTAATAACTGGATGATATGCACTACCTCAAAATCTATGCCACCCAAGAGCTTGGGATAGAGCCGCTTAAAGCAGTCGTAGCAGCCGACACAGGTCACGATGAGCCTTCTAATGCCCAGTTTCTTAAATCTGTCGGCGTTCTCCTGGAATTTCTCCCGGGCAAGGTCAACTCTTCCCACTTCGTAATAGTAAATCCCGCAGCATCCTTCATTCTTTAAAATCATGAAGTCAACGCCCAGCTTTTTCAGCAGCAGGTAGGATGAGGCGGCAGCATCCTTGACCAGATAGGAGGCTAGGCAGCCAACAAAGAGCAAGGTGCTTGACTCCCGGGTGGGAAATTCCTCGGGGAGCCAATCAAGCCTCCTTGTTGGGTCTCCGTTTACCGCGTTACCCAGCCTTTGCATTCCCTCCATAATCTTATTATGCCCTTCTAGTGGTCCTAACCCTTTTCTCACCAGCTCTATTCTGGACTGAGTAACAATCTCTGGGACATCTATATTATAGGGGCAGCGATTAAGGCAAAGGTGGCATTCAGGGCAGGTATAGATGCCTTCCATCGCCTGGGGGGTAACCTTTCTCCCCCCAAATATCTTCCTGGCGGTTATAATCCTGCCTAAGGGAGAAAATTTTAGATCTCGGGTGGCTTTGTAGGTGGGGCATACCTTAAGGCAAACCCCACACTGAGCACATACCTTCAGAGATAACATTATCTCGATCATAGTCTTTCTTCATAGGAGTCTTTTCTCTCCCTCAATCTTTTTAGTATCTGTAATGTCCTGGGTTACTTCTAAGCATCCGAGATATTCCTTGTTTTTGTCTCGCATTGCAAAATAGCGTATATAAATGAGCTGCTCCTTTAACTGAATCCAGAACTAAACGACATCTCTTCGCCCGCTCCTAAAATCATCCAAGATTTGGGTAACTCTATGAATGCTTTCTTGAGGGTGACATTGCTGAACCTTGCGACCGATAATCGCCTTTGCTCTTGGGAAGATTCTCTTTCTGGATTGGCTGAAATATCCAACTGTATCTTCCCCATCTACAAAGGTAATATCTACAGGTAAGGTATTAAGAACTACTTCTAATTCCTCTTTTGTCATAGAGCCTGTTTCTAAGGTTATCTCTGCTTCCGGTTCCTTAATTCCTTTCGCTAATTCTACTTTCTTACCAATAGCCTCCTTTGGCGTGAAGTAGCAATATCCTAAATCGTCCATCGAGGCTTCTATCTCCTGCCATTCCTCATCAGTTAGGAGCTTCAATGCGGTAGGAAAGAGTATATTCTCTTCCTTATAAAAGTGATTTGGAATGAGGTCAGTCAAATTTTTAAGATGTAAGATGAGTTTCTCCCTGAACTCTTCAACCCCAAGATTTTCTCTATTTCCCAGAGTTTTACTTGCCTCTTTTATTTCTCTCCTCTGCTCATCGTGTTCTGCCCACATTATGGCAGGCGGTTGAGTTACTCCGTGTCTTTCCAAACAAGGAAAGAGCGAGTTCTCCTCTCTTATTTTATGCTTTTCATATTCCTTGAGATGTCCTAAAAGTTCTTTGATTCTTGTCAGCTAGTTCTCCCCAAAATCTTTACCCCTTTCAAGCACGGATACAAGTTGGGAAATTCCTTGAACAGCTTCCTTTACAAATTCGTGCTCTTTCAGCAATACGAATATAGGGTGACCCATTGGGACTTCAACTTTTTGTTTCTCAAGGGACTCTCTGAATACGGCAAGATGGACATCGCAAAGCCTTCGGACTTCTTCCCTTGGCATACCTTCTTTTATGAGTTCTTCCTCTACTTTAGAAATTTCTAACGGTCCTACATTTTTCAAGGCTTCTTTGAACTTTTCTTTCATTTCATCTGGATGCGCTCCAGCATGCAGTGCCTCAATTAACTCTCTCAATATCATCTTTTCATTTCCAAGCGTTTCGCCCATGATTCCACCTCTTTGAGCAATTACAAAAGTCCGCCTTTTATTTTCAAGTGCTTTTTCCCATTTTTAGCTTTTTGTAAAGCTCTTCTCCAAGACACTCTTTAGCATATTTACACCATTGGATACACGACTGCAAAGCAGCATATACGGTAAATCCGCAATTGTCACACTCCACCTTCATATCTGTAGAGAAAATCTCCACTTCGGCACCGCATCCAGGGCACTTCTTTATTGTCAGTGTAGGCGTTCGAATATTAGCCGCTCCCGGACATTTATCAAACACTGTTAGTGCCTCCTTTCTCATATCTATTTGCTTACTTCTTTCATCCAAGCCTATTAAAGAGTTTCTAATACTAAAAGTCAAGGAATAGGGTCAGACCAGATTGCCCAAAAAGCCAATACGGTAGCCTTGAGTGAGAAAATAACTAGCTTCAAAAAATCGCGGTTTTTGGACTTATTAGAAAGCCTCAGACGCCCCTCTATTCAATAGTTGTTTTTTCGTGTTATACTGTAGCATATAGAGGTTGATTTGAAGGGAAAGGACTTACTTTCTATATCCGACCTCAGCAGTGAGGATATTGGCTGGCTTATATCGGATGCTATCGATATGAAAGCCAAAGGCTGGATTTCTTTGCTTAGTGGAAAGACGCTGGCGATAATGTTTGAGAAGCCCTCGCTGCGGACCCGGGTAAGCTTTGAGCTAGCCATGCGCCAGTTAGGAGGTCAAACCATTTATCTGTCACCGGCTGAGGTTGGACTGGGTGAGCGGGAGTCAGTTTTAGATGTCGCCAGGGTGCTTAGTCGCTATGTAGATGCTATTGCTATTCGCACCTTTTCCCACCAAACTTTGGAGACTCTGGCTAGCTATTCCAGTGTGCCGGTGATAAACGCCCTGTCTGATTTGGAACACCCGTGCCAGGCTCTAGCTGACCTGCTCACTATATATGAGAAGAAGGGGGAGCTAAACGGGTTAACCTTGGCCTTTGTTGGCGATGGTAACAATGTAGCTCATAGTCTTATGTTAGCCGCTTCACTTATGGGAATGAATTTCAGGATTGCTTACCCCGCTGGCTACGCTGTTCAGGATAGGATATTCCACATGGCTAAAGACTATGCTACTGATAGTGGCGCTGAAATATTTTGCACCGATGAACCGCGCTTAGCAATTAGTGGGGCTGATGTAGTTTATACTGATGTATGGACGAGTATGGGACAGGAGGCTGAAGCTCAACAGCGACGCCAAGTATTCGCTGGCTACCAGATAAATAGTGAACTACTATCTTCAGCCAAGGAAGATGCCATATTAATGCACCCCTTACCAGCACACCGGGGGGAGGAAGTAGCTGAGGGTATTTTGGATAACCATAAGTCAGTAGTCTTTGACCAGGCTGAGAACAGGCTGCACTTACAGAAAGCACTGCTGGCGGGAATGCTGGGAGGTCTGGAGATTCCACTGGCTGGTTATCGTTAGTAAATAGTAATGTATATATTAAAGACCATAACAAAGTGGGGTTGGTGTCCTATCTTAATAACGGCACTGGCTGTGGTTGGTTACATATGTGAGTGGCCAATTGGAGCCGTGGCTCCGACCCTAATTATTATCTTGGTCATCGGCTTAGTAGTGGCAGTAATCGGTGCTAAGGAGAAGGAATTAGAGCGTGCATCACTGCAGCTCAAGCAATTAGCTGGATATTTTAATCGTCGTTTTACCGGCAATTCGTCTCTATCCATCTTTACTATCATTGACAGTCTATTCAATATTGATAATCCCAAACTGTGGGATTGGGCACGGGCGTGTGATATGTCGAAGCGGATTTTCAATACCTGGTGTGATAGTTTTATGGAGAGGGTAGAAAGCGACATTAGAACCAGAAGATTTGATGTCTATCTGCGCACCTATTTAAATGAGCTGTGGCTGGCAAACAACCATTATTATGACTTTGTGGAGCAGTTTTACGAAATAGCGGAGAAGGTTGAGATTCCACGGGAAACTGTAGACCAGTATAGCAAGTTTATGATGGAATATAACGCCTTTGTCCAAGATTTCAGGGATACTATTAGTGAACTCAAGAAGGTTGCCAAGACTGAGATTGAGCCACCCAGCGTGGGGTTTGCCAAAGAGTTGTCGGAGGTGAAATAGCTACCTACCTCTCCCTTACGAAGGGTAGAGGGATAAAGGGTGAGGGGTTGGTAAATAATCTCTATAGGAGAAGTTTGGAGATAGGGTGTGAGCAAACCTATTGTGGCTATTGTTGGCAGACAGAATGTAGGTAAATCTACCCTGTTAAATCGAATAGCAGGTGAGCGACTAGCTATTATAGAGGACTTTCCGGGGACAACTCGTGACCGTATATCAGCTAATGTTTCCTTCCAAGGGATTGAATTTACTATAGTTGATACTGGCGGTCTGGAGCCAAAGCCCCAGTCCACAATTGCTCAAGCGGTTAAGGAGCAGGTAGAAACGGCCATCAACGAGGCGGATGTCATTATTTTTCTGGTGAACACCATGGATGGGGTAACCCCTCCCGACCTGGAAATAGCTGACATGCTTCGCCAGGTAAGTAAACCTATAATATTGGTAGCTAATAAGGCAGATAATGCCAAGCTTGAGACCGAGACGGTAGAATTTTATGAGCTAGGACTGGAGGAGCCACTGGTTATTAGTGCCTATCATGGCAGGGGCACTATTGAGCTACTGAGTAGAATTGTCTTTTTGTTACCGCCTTCTACACTAGTTGAAGCGGAGCCAGAGATCATGAAGGTAGCTATTATCGGTAGACAGAATGTAGGCAAATCAACACTGTTAAATGCTCTCTTAGGGGAGGAACGGGCTATTGTTGATGATATTCCAGGGACTACCCGTGATGCCATAAATACCTTACTTGACTTTGATGGGCAAAGTGTGTTACTTATTGATACCGCTGGCATCAGGCGCAGAGGACGATTGGGTGTAGGAGTAGAGCGGTATAGTGTAATTCGTGCCTTGCGGGCTATTGAGCAAGCTGATATAGTGTTGCTTATTCTAGATGCCACTGAGCTGGTTACGGCTCAGGATATGCATATTGCTGGTTATATTCAGCAAGCGGCTAAGGGCATTGTATTGGTAATTAATAAGTGTGACCTAGTTGCAAATAAGAATACCACTGAATATAATAGATACACTAGGAGTCTACTCAAGTTTGTGCCCTATGCACCCATACTGCATATTTCAGCTAAATTCGGACATGGGGTAAGCAAGATTATGCCTCAGGTATGTCAGGTATATCAGGAGAGGCTCAAACGGGTATCAACTGCTATGGTTAATAGTGTAGTTCATCAGGCTGTAGCTGCCCACATATTGCCCCGGATTGGTAGTAAGCAGCTAAAGATTCTATATGCGACTCAGGCTGAAGTAAATCCACCGACCTTTATCTTTTTTGTTAACAATGCCAAGCTATTGCATTTTTCCTATCAACGCTACTTGGAAAACAAGCTACGCCAATCATTTGGTTTCGCTGGCACTCCACTCCGCTTAGTCTTCAAAACGAGAGGTGAATCGTGATAATCGCTAAGTTTGTTGGGGTGATTATTCTTGGTTACATACTAGGTTCCATTCCCTTTGGTGTATTGATAGGCAAGCGAAGTGCCAAGGTGGATGTCAGACAGTATGGCAGTGGTAAGACAGGAACAACCAATGTGCTACGAACGGCGGGTAAAAAAGCAGCGGCGGCAGTAGTCGCCCTAGATGTTCTGAAAGGAGTGTTAGCGGTAGTATTTGCCGGGTTGATAGTTGGCAAAAGCTATCTGGTGGTAGGTAACCTCGGATTAGGGTCACTGGTTGCCCAGTGTCTAGCGGCTCTAGCGTCTATAGCTGGACATAATTGGTCAGTATTCCTCAAATTCCGCGGGGGGAGGGGTGTTGCCACCTTCTTTGGCGGATTAATAGCCTTATGCCCACCAGCAGCACTATTCGGTGGTGAGATTCTAATTATTGGCACCGGCCTAACCAAATTTGCCTCGTTGGGCTCTATCGCCGGAGTAGTAGGCGCCTATACCATATTAGTACCTCTCACTATTATAGATGGGTTCCCTATTGAATACCTAGCCTATGCTTTAATAGGCACAGTATTAGTTATTGTTATGCACCGGGATAATATTACTAGGTTAATATCGGGCAAGGAGCGCAAGCTGGGCGATAAGGCCAAGAAGAAGGATTTACCCTCATCTAAGTACCCCCAAAATCAAGAGTATCAAGAATCATAAACATGAAGAAGGGGTAAGAGATGCTCAAGATTGCTGTTATTGGCACCACTACCTGGGGGACAACTCTGGGAGTGGTGTTAGCCAATAAGGGACTAGAGGTCAGGCTGTGGGCTCGGACAGAGAGAGAAGCCACTGAACTAAGAGATGTTGGAACTAATCCAACCTTGCTACATAACATTACCTTTCCCTCCAACTTATCTATTACCAGCTCTCTGAGTGAAGCACTAGCCGATGTGCAAGCGATTATCCTGGCTGTTCCATCACAGACTATGCGATACAATATAAAGTTAGTTGAAGGCTATCTTAAGCCATCAACGATTGTGATAAGTGCAGCTAAGGGTCTGGAAATTGGTAGTAACAAACGCATGTCACATGTAATTGCTGAGGAGATAGAGCATCGCTTTCGGTCTAATATTTGTGTGCTTTCCGGACCTAATCTCTCCCGGGAGATTCTCAATAACTTACCAGCGGCTTCGGTCGTAGCTGCCTGGGACGAAGCTATAGCTAGAAAAGCCCAAAAGATATTAACCACCTCCAACTTTTGTGTGTATACCAATACCGACATTATAGGTGTAGAGCTAGGGGGTGCATTGAAGAATATCATCGCTCTGGGTTCTGGCATAGCTGACGGGCTAGGCTATGGCGACAATGCCAAAGCAGCCTTTATGACCCGAGGTCTAACCGAAATGACAGCTCTTGGAGTCGCCCTCGGGGCAAATCCCCTTACCTTTTCCGGGTTAGCTGGCTTGGGTGATTTAATAGCTACCTGTGCCAGTCCGTTAAGTCGTAATCACCATGTAGGCATAGAATTAACCAAAGGACGCTCGTTAGAGGATATAACAGCCTCAATGACTGGCGTAGCCGAGGGGATAAGTACTACTATCGCTGCCTGGAATCTAGCCCAGCAGATGGAACTAGAAATGCCTATTACGGAAAGAATCTATCAGGTATTATATAATGGTGTTGACCCTCGCCAGGCAGCGGTTGAGCTGATGGCGGCTGAGGCTAAAAACGAATTAACCGGACGAAAGTGGAAGCTATTTTCCTTCCTCAAGCACTAGAGGCATTGGCGACAGTGCTTAACAGCCTCACCCCTCTGTTGCTAGCGCAGTATCTAGTAAAATTAAGGTTTCTGAGGATGTCTTTTAGCCGGACCTAAGCTGTTTGCTAGCTCTTGAAATAGCCGGCGCTGCTCTTTAGTTAGCGACTCAGGGGTAACTACAAATAAGGTAACTAGCTGGTCGCCACGTCCGCTTCTATGAAGATGGGGAATGCCCTGAGCTTTAAGCCGAAACACTTTCCCAGTTTGGCTGCCAGATGGAACCTTGAGTTCAGTTTTACCATCTAGAGTAGGTATTTCTACCTCAGAGCCGAGAGCAGCTTGAGCAAAGTTGATTGGCAGCTCATAGAGAATATTGTCACCATCCCGGATGAAAAACTCGTGTGGTAATACTGACAGGATGACATAGA
>CAZMJZ010000037.1:0-7898 GCA_964566845.1 uncultured Dehalococcoidales bacterium
GAGTGCCAGCTAGCGGTAGAATTCCTTAAGCTCAATATAAGGGAGATGCTTCGGAGTCAGGGGTTCACCGACTCTGAAGAAGAGTTTTTCTTTAAGGGATATCTACGGCTGCTGAAGACGGTAAAGGCTTCGGTCAGTACTGTGTAAAAATAAATGGAGATTAATTCCCCCAGTTAGAACACTTAAGAGCGCTGCTTGGGAGGACCGGTTGCTACTTGCTAATCCAGGAGAATTATATGAATTACCCCACATTGTCAAATATCTAGTGAAAGATGCCCGAAGAACGGGACATTGGGAAGTAACATATGCCTTGGCTAAGCTTTTCAAGGACATGGGTGACCCAAAGTAAGAGCAAATACCAAAACTGGTTGCGCGGTTGTGGACTGCCCCCCCGAAATTAGGTCCACCTGGAATAAGAGATGCCTGTAGAATTATTCTTAATGAATGGGTGATATGTAGTTAACGATTCAAGTCTATTGAATTGATTGTTATAAGACTGCACATCAGCTTGCTTCGTCATTCTTGTATATCATCTACAAAAGTGGTACCCCTGCTGGGACTCGAACCCAGGCACGCGGTTTAGGAAACCGCTGCTCTATCCACCTGAGCTACAGGGGCAAAAATCGGTGTGTCTGGGGGATTAATAGGTAGAATTTTTAAGGTGGCTTTCAGCCTTAATATTTAACTTTAACCCGGCTACTCTCGCCAAGTCCAATTGTAGCAATAAAATATATGAATCTGCAACCAGGTGAATTGACTAATAATCATTGATACCGAAAGTGGTATTGTTGCCTTAAAAATATATATTATCCAAAGGGGGACAGGATGACAAGAGCCTACGTACTCCAATAAACTCTAACCAATCGCGGGCAACATTAACTTTAGATATGGTAGTCAAATAGAGTCTATAAATGCTGTCACCACAGTTAGACATCAATCCTGCTTCAAGTACGCCGGGGCGGTCCTCCTGCTAATCGGTAAAGGTTCTGATACGGATAAAACTCTCAAGCCAAGATAGCATTGGAACCATTCGCCTTTATCTTGTACGCAGTGGTCGTCCAAGCAGACCTAATTTAATAAGCCTCTCTACTCGTTCAGGGTTACTGCTCCTGATAATAGCTTCTTCCCGCGTTACCCTATTTCTTTTCACCAAGTCGGCTAATGCCTCGTCCATAGTCTGCATATTATCATTGTTGTTACCAATCTGCATGTAGCTGGGGATTTCATAGCTTCTTCTCTCCCGGATAAGATTCCTAATTGCGGAATTGGCAATCATAATTTCGAATGCAGCTATTCTGCCCTTACCTTCAGCACGTGGCAAGAGAGTCTGTGACAATATGGCTACTATTGCTTGTGATAGCTGTAGCCTAATCTGGGTTTGCTGGTGAGGCGGAAATATATCAACAATGCGGTCAATAGTCTGAGGAACATCGGAGGTATGTAACGTACCCATTACTAGGTGCCCGGTCTCAGCCGCCCTTATGGCTGTAGAGATGGTATCCAAATCTCGCATCTCGCCAACAACAATAACATCGGGGTCATGGCGTAGTGCATGGATTAACGCTAAAGCAAATGAGTAAGTATCATCCCCAAGTTCTCGCTGAGCAATAATGGACTTGATATGACGATGTTGATATTCAATAGGGTCTTCAATTGTAATTACATTGCATTCTCTATTCTCATTGAGATGACGAATCATGGCAGCCATGGTAGTAGACTTACCTGCCCCAGTGTGACCAGTTATCAAGATTAGCCCCCTGGGTTGGAGAATAAGCTCCTTACAAATCTGGGGTAGCTCTAATTCGTCAATACTCGGGACTCCGAAAGACACCATGCGGCAGGCAATACTTATTGTTTTCCTTTGCCACAGTATATTAACCCGGAATCGGGCTAACCTGTCTAGAGTGTAGGCAAAATCTAATTCCTTATCTCTAAGAAAAGTGTCCCTATGCTCCTTATTGGTAATTTGCTCAAACAGCCTTTTAACCTCATGATCAGTGAGCAGCGGGAAGGCATCCTGTGGAATAAGCTTGCCATCAATACGCAACACCGGCCGACTATCCACCCTTAGATGCAGGTCTGAAGCCCCTTTATCTACCACCAGCCTAAGGAGATCGTCAATTTCCATAACACCACCTCTATACCTATTAATTTAACTTTAATACTCTGGACAGCAAATAAATAGATTAATTGCAAACCTTCTTTGAGTTTTGATTGCTATCGTTATTAATGAATGCCGCATCTTTACTCATAATGAGATTTAACCCCCAAAGCCGCCTATGTTCATTTTATGGTTTCACAAGCTAATTGACCACCCGGGGTGAACCATTTAATTAAGTATTGCACAATTACAACCGGCTTTTCAAGGTTCTTACCGATACGAAATAATGTCCCATATCACTTATCCCTTTGAATAATAGGGCAGCGCCATACCCAGTGCCACACTACAAATCGTCAGTTTTAATGGCAAAGACGATGAGCATGAATCCCAATGCGTCGGATGGTCTACCTATTCTTCAATTTTTCGTTGAGTTCATCGACATTGAGAAGAAATATCCGATTGGCAGCGTCTATCAGGCTTGGCGAGCAATTTACTTGTCCGAAGACCTGTCTCTGGGCTAACTCAATCCAGACCGAAGGCAAATCCTCCATCTTGTGAACCATACCACCGGTGCTATCACCAGCGACATAAAGCACCGTGTTGACCCCAGAGGTTATCAGCCGTGCCAGGCACATAGGACACGACTCGAGGGAGGTGTACAAAGTGTAACCCTGCATCTTGGTGATGTCACGATGAGTGTCTTCAAACTCATCCATAACCACCATTGCCGCGTGCCGGTCGCTGCGAAAATACGGGGTATACACCTCGTTGTGCCCCCATGTGACCACATCCCCATTAGTGTCTACCAAGAGGCATCCAATACCGAAGTTACCTTCGTTTACCGCCTCCAACGCCAAGATGCAAGACAGCCAGGCGTACCCATCATCCGGATAATGGTCATTGAATTGATAGTCCGTGAGCCAAGCCTTCCATGTGCCGATATCAGCGCTGTCCGGCTCTATTGCCGCCAGCTCCTCTATCCCCCACTCCCTGATATTCTCCTTGGTGGGAATGACAGGAGTTGAAGAAGAACCACAGCCTACAAAAACGAATAACAACACCAACACTATTGCCGTAATTGAAAAGACCACTCCCCTGAATAATCCTGCCTTCATATTTCTATTCCTCCTTTGGTTATAATTTATAGCTTTATAGACCACTGATGAGACCACAAGCTCCTTGGGCAATGGCGAGTCACACCATTGTTATTATGGTGATTAGACTAATTTGTCATTGAAATATAGCTCAGTTATTTTATCAGACAGGCAGTTTCTTAATTGCTTGTTGAGTAAGATGACAGCATTAACCTGTGCCCACATTTTACTTAGAAATGACTGAAAAAATCAAAGTGTTGGGTAGTTACTTCTGGACTGGAAACAGAACATCTTTTTGTGTTAAAGTTGCGTAACTTAGTTACCGCCAGCCAGATGATGCCCTACTTTTACTGTGAGCCTTATAAGAGATTAGATGTTAGCATCGCTGACCATTTTTTATCCTAAACTACCATCGGGATTGATTTTTTACCGGCTGGTGTAAGTATCTTCAAATTGAAATTTTAATAATCAGACTGTTTAATATGTCCCAAAACCGCAATTTTTTAATATCAGCCATTTTCCCGCTCAAAGCTGCAGTATCGGCATTCTGGAAAGCCTGAATGAGAATAGATAAACGCACCATCATTGCTCTGGGAATATCAATCCTATTGTGGTCTTCCTCATTTGCCGCAGTTAGAGCCAGTCTTCAAGCCTTCACTCCGGGTCATATTGCTTTATTTCGTTTTCTTATTGCTTCTGTTCTACTGGCTGTTTCGGCTCTTACAACCCATATTAATTTACCAAGACTGAAGGACATCCCCGTAATCTTTGTGCTGGGATTCTTGGGAGTCTTTGCCTTCCACACGGCACAGAACTACGGTGAACTTACCGTTACTGCTGGGTCGGCTGGGATGCTCATAAGCTCAGTGCCGATATTTACGGCTATATTGGCTACGCTGTTTCTCGGAGAGAAGCTAAAACTATGGGGCTGGCTTAGTATCTTTATCAGCTTTTTAGGAGTTTCCCTGATTGCTTTAGGAGAGAAGGAGGGAGTGAATTTTGATTGGGGTGTAATTCTCCTTCTCCTGGCGGCTGTAGCAGCCGCAATATACTTTGTATTACAAAAGCCTTACCTGGAGAAATACAATGCCCTGCACTTAGTTACCTATATGATTTGGACAGGCACATTACTATTATTAATTTTTACGCCTGGCTTAATTGAAGAGATTAGAACTGCTCCGATTGAAGCCACCGTTTCTATAGTATATTTGGGGATATTTCCATCTGCAGTTGCCTATTTCACCTGGAGTTATGCCCTGTCAAAAGCACCGGCATCAATAGTGGCCAGCTTCCTTTATCTTCAACCTGTATTTGCCATCGTTATCGCCTGGATATGGTTGAACGAAATGCCGACTACCATTGCCATAATTGGCGGTGTCGTTACCATTCTGGGCGTATTCCTGGTTAACAAGTATGGATTGTTATCGGATGTCAGCACACTGCGTAAACTGTCAGACCAATAGAGAAATGAGGAATGCTAAGGCCATAACCATGAAGAATGGCAAGCCGGCGACTCAGGGCGTATGCCCTGTATGTGGTACCAAGATGTTCAGGATAGGAAAGATTCAAAGCTAGTATCGGAGCTATCAAGATTACTAGAGAGGCTGGGTAGCTATGAATAGGTGCCCAGAGCTTGTTGTTATCCGAGGTATCCACGTATTTTAACTGGGAACTCCTTACAACTGGGGGTGCAGGCGTGGAAAGTTTGTGCCGCCTCTTCTGTAGTCTGGCTATTTCTAGTTGTTAATGCACTTAAGCCGCTCCCTTCCTTTAAGGCTAAATAGTGTCCTCCATCTGACTGTGCAACCATGGATAATCGTAATAACAATAAGTTGCAGACACAGTCAGGCATAACAACTAGTTATTAGAGTAATGTTGAGCTTACTACATAATCATTATAATTCCACCCAGTGACTCATTCTTTCCTCCTTATTTTTGGAAAAAACATGCCTACCTTTTTCTTATATTCTTTGTATCTATCTCCAGATACCCTCTCGAGATTTCTTTCTTCCCAAAAGGTTTCGATTACAAGACCAATTATCAATATTGGAAGTAAATAATAAAGAGAATAAGCACCGGACCATACCATATACCAACCCACGAAAGTACAAATAAATCCAATATTTACAGGGTGTCTTATCATACTATATAGCCCTGTTGTAATAATTTCTTCCGGGACACCTTCTACACCATGTAGTTCCGTCTTCGTAAGTTCTATACTCCCCAAGACTACGAGAATTATCCCAGAAACTAAAAGAACTATTCCTATGATTGGCAAGGCAATACTACCTGATAGCCTGGGTTGGTCAATCAGCGGTGAATAAAAAATAGCAAAAAATATAAGACCGCGTGCTAGTGATAGCCCAATTCTGAAACTTACTTTGCCCTCTACCTTTAAAAATGTAAGCACACTTATGGTCGTCGCTATGATGAGTACTATGCTCCACGCCTGACTTCTGATAATTTCTATTGGTGTCATTTTTACCTCCTGTCTAACAAACAATAATTCTTATCAGTTTTATATTTTGCAGCTAGGGCATAATACCCTTGGTTTATGGCATCGTATAGGGAATGCACATTTTTGTTATTTTTCGTTTCCATTTTCTTACCTTCTTATCTATTGTCTGAGATTTACTTCCTGTGGCACAGATTCTTGATTCCAGACTTGCTATCAAGATACCTTCAAATCACCCTCCACATATTATATTTATTGTATAATTTCTATATATATACTACATATAATACAATATCTACTTGACATTGTCAATACTTTTGTATATAATTTATTAAAATATTTCATAATCTTCGGCAATATGTAGCTGGGAAGCAGATAATGAACGGTTTTGAGCGCAGGAAGGAACAAAAAAAGGAGAACATCCGGCAGGCGGCACTAGAGCTTTTCAAGCTCCACGGGTTTGAAAAAGTAAGTATGAATGACATCGCCCAGAAAGGACATGTTTCCCATGTCACTATTTATAATCACTTTGGCACTAAAGAAGAACTGGTGCGCGAAATCGTTAAAACATTATTGCTAGATATTTTAGAAAAATACCGAGCAATCGTAAAAGGAGAAATGCCTTTTCTGGAAAAATTAGAAATAATCGTTTTTGACAAGACTGAGATAGCAAGTCAGTATCAAGGGGAACTGCTGCAGTCAGCAGCCCGAAGCGACCCTGCCATACAGCACTTTATCGATTCTTTGTGGCAAAAGGAAATTAACCATCTTACGTTGGATTTCATTGAAGATGGTCAAAGACTGGGCTATATCAATCAGGAACTGTCCCACGAGGCTATTCTGTCCTATTTTGAGATATTGCGTAAAGGTATATTTGCTAGCTCGGGTCTGTTAGCAAACACAGAGCGCAACATAAAGTTTGTGCGTGATTTAATATCCCTAATCCACTACGGATTGATGGGGAAGGCAGAATAGCAATCACACTACTTGTTGGTAGTCAAAACGTCGGTTCGTTCGCGATTCCGATTCTCCCTCGATGCTTGTCGGCAGTTCAGATAGTGGTCTATTTGCAACTGTGTACCCTACGGTGTATAAGTAAGATACCCAGAGCTATTATAGCTACCGCTAGGGAAATCCAGGGTACTAGAATATATATCTTGCTCAATCTATATACTTCGCCACCGACTGACATAACTTCAGAACGTGTTCTCGCCTGGGCCTCAGCACAAGCATCAGACCACTGCTGGCTGCCACTGACCTCAGACCATGCACTATAGTAGTAAGTTGTGGCTGGTGACAAGCCTGTATCCGAATAGCTGGTCCCGGTGCCGAAGTACACCTGAATACCATCACCTCGGTTAGCCGGGTAGTGGTCCTTATTCCGGACAATCATGGTTCTCTGAGCGCCATCACCCTTGGTCCAGGACAGGTCTATCTGGCCGAAGCCAGCAGCAACGGCACTGAAGCTGGCGGTGGGTGGTGCACTAGGTTTGGTCAGGAAGTTCATCTCATCTCCGCTGCTTGTTCCCACACTGTTCTTAGCCTGGGCTCTGAAGTAGTATTTAGTCCCCTCGCTGAGGCTGGAGATATCCTCATTGAAATTCTCATCAGTGATTTTGCTACCTGTCCAGGTAGTCTGGTTAGCGTAAGGTTCTCCTGAATCCGTATCGTACTCAAAACGGTACTCACAGGCTTCACCACCGTCATCGGTTACAGTACCGTTTAGGGTTGCCGCGGTCTCCTCGACACTGGTGGCGGCATCCGTGCTTAATGTAGGTAGCTCGGCGTATGTCGTTGCCTCGTCCTGAGCAGGAGTAGCAGACCACTCCTGGCTGCCAGTTACCTCAGACCATGCACTATAGTAGTAGGTTGTGGCTCGTGATAGCCCTGTATCCGAACAGCTATTCCCGGTGCCGAAGTAGACCTCATCACCTTCGTCGCGTGCACCTGGGTAGCCTATGTCGGAGCGGCGAACCATCGTATTTTGGGCACCCGCTCCCTTAGTCCAGGATAAATCTATCCGGCTGGAGCTGAAAGTATTAGCGCTGAAGCCACTGGGTGCTTCGGGTTTGGTCAGGAAGGTCAACTCATCTCCACTGCTTGTTCCCGCACTGTTCTTAACCTGGGCTCTGAAGTAGTATTTAGTCCCCTCGCTGAGGCTGGAGATATCCTCACTGAAACTCTGACCACTAGTTTTGCTACCTGTCCAGGTAGTCTGGTTAGCGTAAGGTTCTCCTGAATCCGTATC
>CAZMJZ010000037.1:7998-11350 GCA_964566845.1 uncultured Dehalococcoidales bacterium
CCGCGGTCTCCTCGACACTGGTGGCGGCATCCGTGCTTAATGTAGGTAGCTCGGCAACTCCAGTGCCGCTGAGGTCAGCCTGTATGAGGTTTTCGAACGGGTCTGTGGAGTATATATCAAGCTTGGCGGTCTTACTGCCGGTAGAGGTCGGCTTGAAGCGGATATTTATGGTGCCGGTATTTCCGGGTGTTATCGGTGCTGAAGTACATGTTTCGTTGCCTCTAAAGAACTGGTCAGCATCGGTACCGCTCAAGCTTATTGAGCTTACCACAAGGTTTCCGGGGCCGGCGTTAGATACGGTGAAGGTAAATAAATCGGAAGTTGAGCCGATGACACCATCGCCAAAATCATGGCTGGTGGGGTCGAGTCCAATATCAGGCTCGGCAATATCTGTAACAAAGGCATCATAGTAGGTTGTATACGAAGGATTTTCAGCAAGGTATGGTTGGTAGGCGTTTTTGGTCGGGAAGCGAGCGCTGCCGGTAAGTTCACTATTGGTACAACCGGCGACATATACGTGCCTGGAAGTTGAATCGGTAATTATTGCATGTCCCTCATCATCTCCGTAAGATGAGCTTGTATCCCCATTAAGCAGCGTAGACCATAAGAGGCTGGAATCACCAGTCTCGTAATAAGTGTCAAACCGCGCCACAAAGGCAGCCCGGTTGGTGGTATAAGAAACACTATAGCCGTCAATCTCGTTTCGCAGCGGAAACGGGGGAGTGAGGGAACCATCGCTGGAGGTAAAACCGGTAATAACCACCTGCCCCGCTCCGGCGTTGGCTATCGCATGCGCCCTATCAGTTAAAGAACTGCCTATGTAGCTTGAGTAATATACAGTTGAATCGCTACTATTAAGCCTGGTGACGAAGGCTTCTTCCCCCCCGGCATTGGTAGTCTGGTAGCCGTTCATGGTGAAGCCAGCCGGGAAGCCGGAAGTACCGGTGGAACTACCGGCGATTACAATACCGATACCTGAAGCAGCTATCCCTCGTCCCCAGTCCTCCCCATCGCTACCTAGATAAGTGCAGAAGCCCCAGACACTTCCCGTATTCACGATGACGCTGGAAACAAAGGCATCATTAGTACCGCCCTGGTGAGTAGTCTGGTGGGCACCCGGTTGAGATGGGAAATCAGTGCTGCTAGTAGTGCCAGTAATTATTAGATAACTGTTGTAGTAAGCAATATCATTCCCCACATCATCCCCACTGCCGCCGATATAAGTGGCAAATTCTTTGATACCGGCGGTTGTTCCATCCAGCGGCGCGCTGAGCTGGGCAATAAAGGCATCATAAATACCCCCTCCGTAGGTGGTCTGCACTGGCTCTGGTTTTGGCCCCCAGCCCACCGGAAAATCCGATGAACTGGTATATCCTGTTATGGCAACGTTATTGGCATCAATAACGACTATACCACGCCCTTCCTCATTATAAGTACCACCTAAAAAAGTGGAATAGACCAGGCTATCTCCATTGGCGCTAAGCACTGAGAAGAAAGCGTCATAATACATATGGTCCGAATTATTTAAAGGCTGGTAGGCATTGGCTGTTGTCGGAAAATTAACTTCTGAGCCATAATCACAAGTGTCACCTGTCACATAAGCCAGACCATTAAATACATCAATATCACGCCCGAAGTCTTGCGACATATTACCAATATAGGTGGAATATATCAGGCTCGATTCGCCTGACTGGCTAGTGTCAAACTTGGCAATAAAAGCATCGCTTCCGTTACCTGTCGTAGACTGGTATGGTGTATATCCAGGGGGTGCTTTAGTTGGCAAAGGTCCGCCAGCCATGCCTGACCAGGTCCATCCCGTGATATAAACGTAGCCACCTTCATAGGCTATACCCAGAGCCTTATCATCCTCATCATAACCACCGAAGTAAGTTGAATAGAATAGCGATGGGTCTATTATCAGGGGGTAGTCCCGGTTATAGTCAGCAACCTGAAACCCGCAGCTATAGTCATCAATAAGAGTGAAGCCGCCTTCAACCACCACCTCTGCGTTGCCTATCAACTGGTAGATATATGGTGTGGTTTGCCTCAAGTCCCCGAAGGGAGTGGCAGCGACGAGTGCTCCATCTTCAACTGCCAGGCTGTCCACGCCGTTATACGCCAGGGTAATGTCAGTTACGCTGGCGCCGGGCTTCACCACGAAGTCGTATCTGAGCGTCTCATCGTCGTCATAGAAGCGAAGGTCGATACCGGGGTAAACATCGCTGTACATCAGCTCGCTATAGAGTGGTATATTGGTCTGCCACTGCGAAGGGTCATCGCCGATGAGGTAGTTGACCTTACCTGTAGCCATGTCTCTGCCCTCAATAATCGTCCCTTCACTGGCACCCAGTAGGTCTATACTGAATACCAGCCGTTCGGCTTGCGTGTCAACCTGTTCACCAATCTTCTGTTCATCGTCGTCTTTATAGCGGCTAAGGTCGAAGACAATGCTATCCTCGGTAAAGTAGACGGTCCGACCATCTGATTTGATGTAGTAGTGGACACTGTCATCAACCTGCCCCTGGTTCTCTATAAACAACATGGGGAGGTGTATCATAGCGCTGTTTACCGCTGGTTCTGCATCAGCCATGTCCACAGTAGCAATGGGTATGGCGTTAGACACAACGGCATAATCTGTAGCTCCTGAATCAGATAGCAGTGGCAATCCGGGCGTAAAAGCCAGTAAGCAAAGTACCAGCAGAGTGACAATACTATAGGCTGTAAACCGGCTTATAGTTTGCATCTTTATACTCCTTCTCATTAAAAATTCAATACACCTATGCCGCGGCGGCGTTGGCAAAATCTCGTTCTGGTGAAGTATTTCAGGAGGTTTCACCCACCACGTTTGTACGGTTTCACAATGAGCATACGATTGTACGGAAAACCCTGTCTATTGTACTTGCTAATGTGGGTACAGTCAATAGTATTTAGTCAGAGAAAATGGAGCGTCACAGGACTACCACGGGTTTAATCTGTCTATCTTCTAATGGGTACTGCCGTATTAGACAATTACTTAATACATAATGACGCTGTCATCCTGCGTTGAGTATCGTAAGGATTATGTTCCAGAAGCATTTAGCTCCAAGGGATGCGAAAGGAATTCATTAATGGCTCCACCAATCAGCATTGTTCCACCGAAGACTGCTATGACAAGGCGTATTATCCGCCCTGCCTATCTCATTCGTTTTGAAAGACGCTGTCTGCCTACGTTATTGACCATTTTTGAACCTCAATAATTCTGCCCTATCTGGGGATTACCGATATACTAGCTGGGTTTTCAAATATAACAAAAGCCCCTTTTGAGATTGCCGAAAAAAGCCTATTCAAACAATGATTTTTATCCCGGCGATCC
>CAZMJZ010000038.1:0-11113 GCA_964566845.1 uncultured Dehalococcoidales bacterium
TGGCTAAGGCTAAAAAGGAGGGATTACTGGTTGACTATCATGTAACCAAGTGTGGCGATGACCTGCAACTGATTATGACTCACCAGCGGGGTGAGGAAGATGAAAAAATCCATAAGTTAGCCTGGGACACCTTTGTTGCCGGCACTGAGGTAGCTAAATCACTGAAGCTTCATGGCGCTGGGCAGGATTTATTGTCTGATGCTTTCTCAGGCAATATCAAAGGGATGGGTCCCGGGGTGGCTGAGATGGAAATTGAGGAACGTCCCGCTGAGACCATCATAATTTTCATGGCGGATAAGACCTCTGCCGGGGCATGGAATATGCCACTATACAAGATGTTTGCTGACCCGTTTAACACCATCGGATTGGTTATTGCTGACAATATGCACACTGGATTTGCCTTTGAGGTGCACGATGTCAAAGAAGGTAAGAAGATAACCTTTAACGCCCCTGATGAGATTTATGATATGCTGGTTTTCATAGGGGCGCCCACCCGTTATATGGTAAAGGCAGTCTATCACCGGGAAACCAAGGAGATAGCGGCTGTATCCTCTACTCAGCGTCTATCTTTATTGGCTGGTCGGTATGTGGGTAAGGATGACCCGGTATGTATTGTTCGCTCCCAGGGTCAGTTCCCAGCGGTAGGAGAAGTGCTGGAACCATTTACCTTACCCCTGCTGGTGGAGGGTTGGATGCGAGGTTCACATAATGGTCCCCTTATGCCAGTAGCTATTGAGGATAGCACACCGACACGGTTTGACGGGCCACCCAGAGTAGTGGCTGCTGGCTTCCAGCTTTGTCAAGGCAAGCTGGTGGGACCACGTGACATGTTTGCTGATAAATCCTTTGACCCAGCTCGCCACCAGGCAAATGAGATAGCCGATTTTATGCGTCGCCACGGTCCCTTTGAACCGCACCGCCTGCCCCTGGAGGAGATGGAATATACTACTATGCCTCAGGTAATGAAAAAATTGGAGGGAAGGTTTACCAACCTATAAGTTACGGGCATGTCCAAGCTCTTCTTGGCAACAAACAATCAAGCCAAGGTGCGCGAGTATAGGAGTTTACTCCAGAACATCCTCTACGAGCTGGTTATACCGGCTGAAAATAGCATCATAGTTAATGAGGTGGGGGAAAGCCTTGAGCAAAATGCTAGATTGAAGGCTATTGCCGGTGCGGTTAGAAGTAAACTACTGGCTTTAGCTGATGATTCAGGGCTGGAGGTTGATGCTTTGGGTGGTGAACCTGGTTGGTTATCAGCTCGCTATGCTGGTGAGGGTGCTTCAGATAGTGAAAGGGTCAACTACTTATTGTCACGGCTCAAAGGCGTGACCTTGGAGAAGCGGTCTGCCTGTTTCAGATGCGTTATCGCTATAGCTACACCTGAGGGAAAAGTAGAGTTTTGTTGCGGTGAGTGTCGGGGATTTATCACCTTTGAACCCAGGGGTAAGAAAGGCTTTGGCTATGACCCTATCTTTTACCTTCCTGAACTGGGCAAGACAATGGCTGAGTTACCTCTGGCAACAAAAAATCAAATTAGCCATCGGGGACAGGCAGCCAGAAAAGTATACCAGGTACTGGAAAGATTAAGGGGTAGTAAATATACCCTTTAAATTGCTGGGCAAACAATTAACATTGACCTGAATTTAGTATATACTACTAAAGTAGAGTTAGTATAATTTTTGGAGGGTGTATTATGAGGCTATCATGTCTTCAGGAGAATCTAAATCGGGGACTTAACGTGGTAGGGAAAGCAGTAGCGACAAGAACAACCCTGCCTATAACCAATAACGTTCTCTTAGCCACCGACCAGTCTCGTCTCAAGTTGGCCGCCACCAATCTGGAAATGGCTATTAGTTGCTGGATTGGGGCTAAAGTAGAGGAAGAAGGGGCGATTACCGTTCCGGCTAGACTTCTTAACGATTTCATTAATTCCTTGCCCAGTGAGAAGGTTGATATTAGCCTTTCCCCTCCGACCAAGACCCTGGGATTAAAGTGTGCTCGATTTGAGGCACGAATCAGTGGGGTTGATGCCAAGGATTTCCCACCCATACCCCAGGTGGATGAGGGCATTACCACCAAGGTGGATATAGATGCCCTTCGCCAAGGAATTACCCATGTTATATTTGCTGCTGCCACCGAAGAGTCTCGCCCAGTGCTTACCGGTGTTGATGCCCAGTTTGATAATGACTTGTTAACATTAGCCGCCGCCGACGGCTTCAGATTAGCTGTATACAAACTACCTCTTGCCGTCCCGGTTAGCCAGAAGACCGAGGTCATTATTCCGAGCCGTACCCTGGCTGAGCTAAATCGGCTTATGGCTGATGAAGAGGAGGCAGTTGAGATAACAGTAAATCCTAAAAAGAGCCAGGCGCTATTTCGCTTGAAGAATGTTGAGCTAGTATCCCAACTTGTTCAAGGTACCTTCCCCCAATATACCCAGCTTATTCCCCAGAGCTATACTACCCATGCAGTAGTTAGTGTCGCTGAATTCTTGAGGGCGACCAAGACAGCTTCTATCTTTGCCCGTGATGGCAGTGGCATTGTCCGTTTGGTAATAGCTCCGGGTAGTGAACTAACTCCGGGTAAAATAACTGTTTCAGCCCGTTCTGAAGAGATAGGCGATGATGTTGGTGAGATTGATGCTATTGTCGAGGGTGAGGAGGCAAAGATTGCCTTTAATGGCAAGTATCTAAGCGATGTGCTCGGTGTGCTTCAGGAGGCACAGGTAGCTCTTGAGACAACCAACCCATCAAGCCCTGGCGTTGTCCGCCCGGTAGGGGTGGATAACTATATCCATGTCATCATGCCCATGTTTGTCCAGTGGTAATAAAAACTAGGCTCAAAATTAGAGTAAAATTAAAGCGTCTGGTAAAATATCAGGCGCCTAATTTTTTAAGCAAATGAATAAATCAAAGTTGATTATCCACCTCAAAACAACCAATGAAGTAAGTAATGACAGATATGATAACAATGCCTATGGTTTCTTTAATGTGGGTCTTTGCTTGTGATAAACTATCTGTATTAAATCTATGGAATACCCAAAAGCAATCGCTATCTTAAGAAACTTGTTAGACAGGCACTCTCTTGACGCCGAAGAAAAAGAAGCAGTTATGACTGCCATCGGCGTTCTCAGTTGGGGTTCCTTGTCTAAAAGCAAAATAAAAGTACAAAGAGCCAAACGAGATAAGAGTACGGAATGGTAACATTAGCTAAGTACTCTGTATGTACGCATGGAAGGGCAAACATTCCCATGTAGACAGGCACTACTTGACCATCATAGTGAGCAGTACCGTACGATAGATAGAATCCGAATGTCCGAACTGACTTTCAGTTTATCAGCAGTAACGCAATTATAGCCAATTACAATGAGAATATATAAAAGGAGATGGAAATTGATGCTGACAAACAAATTTAAATATTGCAGATGGCTTATGCTGGGGCTCTAGCAGATGCAGTATTGCAGTTTAGTAAGGAGGGTGTCCTGGAGAATGTAACGAGGCGCAAGCAGCAAGAACAAATCCACGCCGGTAAGATGCAAGCTATGCAATTCGGCATCACAAAGCCCGAGGAGGTCTTCCTAAAATTATCCGAGCTTTTTGATTGTGCCAGATGGGATATTATTAATAATCCCAAAGGTGGCTTCATTGCCCAAACAAGCAGTTGCAAGCTATTTGCAATAGCTAAAAAGATTGGTGCTCCGATGCCATGCTATTTATATTGCCTGAATCCCATGGAGGGAATTCTAAAATCACTAAAAAGTAATGCTGTTTATAAGGTAGATGAAACATTATGGGATGGGAATAAATGCAGCATTACAGTGAGTTGATTAGAAAAGGGAATCGACACAGAAGTTAAATGCCGATAATAAAGAGATTTCATGGTACTGAAATGTACGCATGGAAAGGCAGACATCCCCGTGTTTGTGCAGTGGTAGATAATCAGTGACCAAGCGGAGAGTTGATAGCTTGATAGTGGACAGGGGGTTGGTGGAGAGCCGAGCCAAGGCTCAGGCGCTAATTATGGCTGGGGAGGTGGTGGTGGAGGGGAAAGCGGTTATTAAGCCGGGAACTCTGGTTAATGAGGAGGCGGCAATTACTATACTTGAGCCGCCACTTTTTGTTAGCCGGGGTGGACTTAAGCTTGATTATGCCCTGGATAAATTCCAGCTTGATGTTTCTTCTAAGGTAGTGGCTGATATTGGGGCATCAACTGGTGGCTTTACCGACTGCCTGTTAAAGCACGTAGCAAGCCGGGTTTATGCGATTGATGTCGGCTATGGTCAACTAGACTACCGTTTAAGACAGGATTCACGGGTGGTGGTTATGGATAGGGTCAATGCCCGCTATCCCATCCTTCTGACGGAAAAGGTAGATTTGGCTACCTTAGATTTGTCCTTTATTTCAGTAGAGAAGGTGATACCATCTGTAGCTAGGTTAGTCAACGATGATGGTTATTTACTGGTGCTTATCAAGCCGCAGTTTGAGGCTAGGAAAGAGGAGGTGGGCAAGGGGGGAGTGATTAAGCAGTCTATAGTGCATGCCATAGTGCTAGGGCGCTTTATCGCCTGGGCGATAGAGCATCACTTCAGGCTGGGGGGACTGGTGGCGTCACCTATCCTTGGTGCTTCAGGGAATAAGGAGTTTTTTGTGCTACTGAGGCTGACATAATGATTAGGAAGAGTGTTACTCTGGAATCAGACGGCATAAATATTGTTGGTGAGCTTTACTTGCCTGGTGAAGGTAAGGGTTTGTTTCCTACTGTTTGCATTTGTCACGGTATCCCGGCTAAGAGCCCCGACCCCAATGATAGAGGCTACGCCCCATTGGCGGAAAGGATTTGCCACCACGGCTTTGCTGTATTGATTTTCAATTTCAGAGGGACGGGGGCTAGCGGTGGGAATATTGACATTTTGGGCTGGACTAGAGACCTGAAGACGGCTATTGATTATTTATTCACTTTATCTGAGGTAGATAAGTCTCATCTGTCACTGCTCGGTTTCAGCGGTGGAGCTGCTGTGTCAGTATATGTGGCAGCACAGGATAGGAGGGTATCATCTATTGCCACCTGTGCCTGCCCGGCGGAGTTTGGCTTCCTTACCGAGGTTAATGAACCACAGGCTATTATCAACCACTTTCGCAGCATTGGCACCATCAGGGATAGCGGTTTTCCTCAATCCGCTCAAGAGTGGATTAGTGGCTTCAGGCTGGTTAGTCCTATTAAATATATAGCCAGAATTACCCCCAGACCATTATTATTGGTGCATGGCAGCCGGGATGAGACCGTTGAGGTCAGTCATGCCTATAAGCTATATGATGAAGCCGGGGAACCTAAGCAGCTAATCATAGTTGATGGAGCCGAGCACGGGCTACGGCAGAATGATAGGGCGATGGCTGCTGTTTTGGACTGGCTGAAATCTCACGCTCCAATTAGTGGTTCAAAACAGGCTATATAAATTGACCTACAAGCAGAAAATGGTTTATAATTTATGATGTAGGGTTAATTATAATGAACTCAAGCCGAGGGAAAAACCTCTAGGAACCCATTAAGAGGCAGTAAATTTGCACGAGTGCTGTGGCGTTTTTGGCGTTTATGCCCCCAATGAGGATGTAGCTCGACTTACCTTTTTTGCTCTATTTGCTCTTCAGCACCGCGGTCAGGAGAGCGCTGGTATCGCTACTACTGATGGAAAGAGACTCCAGGTTTATGCCCGGATGGGGCTGGTGTCTCAGGTATTCAATGAAGACTCGCTAAGCCAGCTCAGCGGGGATGTTGCTATCGGTCATAATCGCTACTCCACCAGAGGTTCCAGCCGGGAAACTAATACCCAGCCTATTATAGTGGGTAGTGGTTCAAGTGCGCTAGCCATAGCCCATAACGGGAACATTATTAATGCTGAGCACCTGTATGAAGAACTCTGTGAGCAGGGCTATACTTTTCATACCTCCACCGATACTGAGGTTATCGCCAACCTCATTCTCTCTTCCCCCGAGAAAAACTGGATAGACAAGATAAGATATGCTATGCGTCGGCTTCAGGGAGTGTATTCTTTAACCATCTTGACTAACCATAGTTTGTATGCAGTTCGTGACCCCTTGGGTGTGCGTCCGCTATGCCTGGGGGCTATTAATGGCGGCTGGGTTGTAGCCTCAGAGAGTTGTGCCCTCGACCATATTGGAGCTAGTTTTATCAGGGAGATTGAACCGGGTGAGATAGTTACTATCACTGAAAATGGTATTGACAGCTACCAGGCAGAGTTGAGTAGAAAAGCGCTGTGTATTTTTGAGTATATCTACTTTGCCCGTCCTGATAGTGTGATTAACGGTCGGCTGCTTTACCCGGCACGGCAGGCTATGGGTAGGGGGCTGGCTGAAGAACACCCGGTAGATGCCGATTTGGTTATAGGAGTGCCTGATTCAGCCACCGCTGCTGGCATCGGTTATTCCCGCCAGTCAAATATACCTCTATGTGAAGGATTGCTCAAGAATCGTTATGTGGGGCGAACCTTTATTGAGCCTGACCAGCGAATCAGGGACCTCGGCGTTAAACTAAAATTTAACCCCTTGCCCCAGATGCTGGATGGCAAGCGAGTGGTAGTGATTGATGATAGCATCGTCCGTGGCACTACTACCCCACAGGTGGTAAAGTTACTCAGGAGGGCAGGGGCTAAAGAGGTACATATGCGTATTTGTGCCCCGCCTATCCGCTATCCTTGTTTCTTTGGTGTGGATATGGCTACCCGCTGGGAGCTGATTGCCTCTCAGAAGACTATACCTGAGGTCAAGGATTTTATTGGTGCCGACTCATTGGGCTATCTGAGTATTGATGGACTGATTAAAGCGGTGGCTTTGCCTAAGGATATTTTTTGTATGGCTTGCTTCACTGGCGACTACCCCATACCGGTGCAACTTGAGATGGATAAGATGGCACTGGAGTCTATGCCCCAGAGAGTACCTCTGAAATAAAACAGCGATGAACTAAAACGCTCAATCACTTATAATCTTCATCATTAGCTAATGCCCTGTCGGTCAAACTTCTGTGATTACTTATTAACCCTATCCCCTTTATCCCCTTCCCCTTGACAAGGGGAAGGGGAAGATAATTTATTTAGAGGGGCTATGCCCCTCTAAAACTCCCTTGATCACTCCTTAAGAAAAATTTAAGAGAATAGAATTACAATAGGTCTAAAAATCAATATTTTTGGGATAATAAAGGGATTGATATTGACCCCGTTAGGAAATCTAACGGGGTTGATTAATAATCTCATTCTTTTGATTGCAACTGAGCCGCCCGAAGTGTTATGATTCAATTCACTATTTATGGTAGCTGTGAGCCATCTGCTACAATATAAGTGCAAGGAGGGCTAATATAATGGGTTACTTTGCTATACTGGCAGCCGTACCCGGTTTCTTTCTAAGCGCCTTCATCTTCATGCTTCTCTGGGGTGTTATTGCCCCAAACTTCGGGATAGAAAAGATAGGCTATCCTATGGCTATGTTGATAACCATCACTCTCTGGCTTGCCGTGGCACCTCTGGCAGCAGCGGCTGGTCGGAGAGCAAAAAAGTGGTAACTTTTTCTTTGTATTGAATTGTACTTTTAATGACGAAAAAAAAGATTAGATTAAAGAAGTGCCCTGAATACTTTTTACCCAAGGGTGAAGAACTTTCAGAAATAGAGACTTGGGGGCACTTGGCAGGGCATTACAAATGTGTATCTACGTGATGGAGGCTTTAAAGATAGGGGTGATAATTTAACCATACCAGAGATAAGAGGATTTCACGCTATAGTAAGGAGGGCTTATGCGAGCTATTATTAGTGTATCTGATAAAACCGGTGTAGCTGACTTTGCTCAAAAGTTAAGCCAGTTGGGATTTGAAATATTAAGTACCGGTGGCACCAAAAAGGCATTGGCAGAGGCTGGGGTGCCGGTAAAAAGTGTCTCTGAAATTACCGGATTCCCTGAGATACTTGATGGCCGGGTAAAAACCCTGCACCCAGTAATTTATGGTGGAATTCTGGCCAGACGAGACCTTCCTGACCACATGACCCAGCTAGCTGAGAATAATATTCAGACTATTGACCTGGTGGCAGTTAATCTTTATCCCTTTGTCCAGACGGTAGCTAGGGAAGATGTTACCTTTGATGAGGCTATAGAGAATATTGACATTGGTGGACCGAGCATGATTAGGGCGGCAGCTAAAAATTTCCCCAGTGTTATTGTGCTGGTAGACCCTGCTGATTACCAGCCAGTCTTGGGAAAATTGCAGCAGTCAGGCATGGAGCTAGCTGAGCGGAAACGGCTGGCTCAGAAGGCTTTTCAGCACGTAGCTATTTATGATACTGCAATTTCACAGTATCTGAGAAGGGATACGGAAGGTTTCCCCGAAGAGATGACTATAGCCCTTATGAAGCGCTATAGCTTGCGTTATGGCGAGAATCCGCATCAGCAAGCTGCCTTCTATATTGAGCAGGTAGTAGGTGAGAGCAAGGATACTGGCATCAGCGGGGCAAGACAGCTATGGGGCAAGGAGCTTTCTTATAACAACATTATGGATGCTGATGCTTCCTGGGGAGCGGTTACCGACTTTTCAATGCCTACCGTAGCCATTATTAAGCATACTAATCCTTGTGGTCTGGCTAGCCATGGGGCTATTGCCGAAGCCTATCGCCAGGCTTTAGCTGGTGACCCACTAGCTGCCTTTGGCGGCATTGTCGCTTCCAATAGAGCCATTGACCTAGCTACGGCTAAGGAGATTGGTAAGACCTTTTATGAGATAATTATTGCCCCTGAATATGATGCTGAGGCTCTGGAAACATTAAAGCGTAAGAAAGACCTTCGCATCCTTGTCGCTGAACTACCGCCGGCTTACGATAAGCCAGGCAAGCTTGATTTCCGCAAGGTTAAGGGCGGATTCCTGGTTCAGATTCCAGATTCTCTACCTGAGGACAGTATCAGTCTACACACCGTAACTAATCGTGAGCCAACGCTGGCTGAGAAGAAGGACTTGCTCTTTGCCTGGCAGGCAGTTAAGCATGTAAAGTCTAACGCCATCGTTATTGCCAAGAATATGACATTACTGGGGATGGGGGCAGGGCAACCGAGCCGGGTGGTTAGCGTGGAGCTGGCTCTGGAGCGAGCCGGAGAAAAAGCTAAGGGTAGTGTCCTGGCATCCGATGCCATGTTTCCCTTTGCTGATAGTGTGGAGATGGCAGCCAAGGGTGGGGTAACCGCCATTATCCAACCTGGTGGTTCCATAAGAGATGAAGAAGCAATTAAGGTAGCCAATGAGTATAACATGGCTATGGTTTTTACTGGTGTGAGGCATTTTAAGCATTAGAAACACTGATATTGCGGTAACCAAACCAACCATTACCAATCTAGAGGAAATAATATATTTGCTACCAACCGAGGCGAAGAGGCTGTTTCAACGGATATATGCGGTTACCGCAATATGTATGAGCAGTTATGCTAGCGTCAGAGCCTGACCTCCAGCTTGCTGTAGCTGGCGGACCGGGAAGCTGCCGCTTCTATTATGAAAAGGCGTAACGCTTTCCGACAGACTTACCACTGAGAGAAACATTATAGTTGGTTGGCTGGTATCGAGTATTGGTTAATCAGCCAGGTGTATCTTCGCCCTAGGATAGAGACAATTACAAACCTCTAAACTGTTCGGCTCTCCGGTAAAGAGCCGCTCCAACTCAAGATTGTAAGCCAACAATTGGGCATATTGTTCAATCTAAAGACGGTGTGTATAATGAGGGCAAAGGTGAGAGCAAATATGAAAATCAGCACGGGAATGGCAACGAGAATAGGAATTACTTTCCCATATGACCCTGCTCAAATAGCGAAAATCAAGGCTGTTGAAGATAGCAAATAGCATCCAAATGGGAAATAAGTGCCGTGCGGTTATGCAGAAAGATTAGGCGACATGCGCTCACCGGATTCCTGCTCCGCTAGTGAACATCCAAGTAGAACCAGGAGTTCCAAACTTATATAAATAATAAATTTGGTATTGCTTAGCATATTATGTTGTGCTTAGTTGGCCTTTCAAGAATTAGGGGAGAGCAGTGCAATATCTGATCCAAGAATTCATAGCTCAGAAAAGGTTTGCCATAGTTGGTGCTACCAATAATCCCCAGAAGTATGGCTATCACATATTTAGGAACCTGAGAAATCGTGGCTACGAAGTGTATCCAGTCAATCCGAGGCTGGATGAACTCGAGGGTATCAGATGCTATCCCAGCCTAGCTGATATTCCTATCAAGGTGGATGTAGTTGACTTCGTGGTCCCGCCAAAGGTAACTAATCAGATACTTAGGGAGTGCAAACGCTTGGGGCTGAATCGTATATGGCTGCAACCTGGGTCAGAAAGCGAAGCTGCGATAGCTTTTTGCAAAGATAATAACCTGAAGGTAGTACATAGTGTATGTGTAATGCTAAATTGAGTCCAGCCTCTTGACTGGACTTCAGTTGTGCACTTTCCCACCTTCATCTTGCATTGCTATTGAGGGGAAGCACAAGTGCGTAATCGAAACATCCAAGTACAAACTCTCTGTAGTGGTGGTAAGCGATAAAGAGCGAGCAGTCAAAGTATTCGAGAGGCTTGTCAAAGAGGAAGGCATTCAGTTATTCGTACTCTGGCCAGGATTTACAAATAAATATTTTGCGAAGTTGAAGCAGCGGGTGGAAGTGTTATTCCGATCAACAAGTTTGGCTTGATTGCGCCGTGGATTGCTTTAACTCTGGCCATTACAGCTGCTGGTATATTTGTGGTCAAGCGCAGAGGCGTCGACTCGAAATAGCCTAATATCTGAACTGAGCACACACATCTGAAGACAGGCGTTCAAGACCAGAGCCTACCTTTGGTCTGGCAATTCTGCATTGTGTCACATTTACTCATCTTGTTATAGTCAATATATATTTCTGATCCTCGTTTTTTATTGAAAGCTTACTCTACAACTGGTGCTGAGATGACTGTCGATACCACCGATTGATAAACATCAAACTTGACAAATGATTCATATATGCTAATATTATTATATAATAATTTATTTAGAGAAGGCTTTATTCAACATGAAGGAAAAAGCGGCTAAAATCGAAGTATTAAACC
>CAZMJZ010000039.1:0-11035 GCA_964566845.1 uncultured Dehalococcoidales bacterium
GGTTAGAGGTAGTGCTGCTGCCAGCATTGTCCTTCACTGCCTGGGTATCACCGAGATCGACCCTATTGAAAATAAGCTGGTCTTTGAACGCTTCCTCAATGTTGAGCGCAAGGAGATGCCAGATATAGATTTGGATTTTGAAGACAACCGCCGTGACGAGGTCATCTCTTATGTATCACAGAAATACGGGCATGACCATGTCGCCCAGATAATCACCTTCGGGACACTAGGCGCCAGGGCAGCCATCAGGGATGTTGGTCGAGCCCTGGGTATGCCCTATAGTGATGTTGACCGCGTAGCCAGGCTGGTCCCCTTTGCTCCAAATATGACCCTGGAAAGAGCGCTGAGCGAGAATAATGAACTGTACAATATTTACTATGATGATACTATAGTCCGCAATCTGGTTGACTCAGCCAGAAGAATAGAGGGTATTGCTCGTCATGCCAGCACTCATGCCGCTGGCGTAGTCATATCTAAAGAGCCTCTCACCAGATATGTACCGTTACAGCGAGTAAGCAAGGGTAACGGCGAGACAGCGGTTATGACCCAGTTCTCTATGGATGATATTGCCCGCATTGGACTACTTAAGATGGACTTTCTTGGATTGGCTAACCTAACCATCCTAGGCAAAGTCAAGGAGATTATCCTTGACAACCTCGGCATTGATATTAACCTGCACCATATTCCTATGGATGATGCCAAGACCTTTGAGCTACTCTCCTCAGGAGAAACGGCTGGTGTGTTTCAGTTAGAGGGAGCTGGTATGCGCCGATACATCAAGGAACTTAAACCAACGTCCTTCAGCGATATTTCGGCTATGATTGCCCTGTATCGCCCTGGTCCTATGGAGCATATCCCTACCTTCATTAAAGCCAAGCACGGTATTGAGCCCATCCGCTACCCCCACCCAGCACTATCAAGCCTTCTTGAGGAAACCTACGGAGTAATTGTGTATCAGGAACAGGTGCTATTTATTGTCCAGGCACTTGCTGGCTATAGCCTGGGGGAGGCCGACATCTTTCGCAAGGCGATGGGCAAGAAGATTCCTGAGGTTATGAAGAAAGAAAGGCGTAACTTTGTTACTAAAGCCAAGAAGAATGGATTCTCGGCTGAGGTCGCCGCCGAAGTCTTTGACCTCATTGAGCCCTTCGCCGGCTACGCCTTCAATAAGGCTCATAGTGTAAGTTATGCTCTTATTGCCTATCAGACTGCCTACCTCAAGGCAAACTACCCGGTAGAATATATGACCGCTTTCCTGACTACAAATGCTGGTCAGTCAGAGAAAGTGGCTACCGCGGTGGCTGAATGCCGCCGCTTGGGCATCACCGTACTGCCACCTGACATAAACCATAGTCAAGCCAGCTTCTCCATAGAAAGGGAGGCTAAAGATAATACTTCAGCCATTCGGTTCGCGCTAACTGCTATTAAGAATGTTGGACACGGAGCTATAGAGCCTATCGTTACCGAGCGGGATAAAGAAGGCGAATTCAAGTCTATAGAAGACCTATGCCGTCGTTGTGACCTGCACGGTGTGAACAAGCGAGTGCTAGAAAGCCTGATTAAGGCTGGAGCCCTGGACTCTCTGGGTAGCCGTGGCACTCTACTCCATAACACCAATCGTATCCTATCTCTAGCTCAACGGGAGCAGCGTCTCCGAGAGACAGGGCAGTCGACCATGTTCGACCTGTGGGGTGAGGCAACACCAGCTCCGCTACCTAGCCTTGACCTTGAGACAGCCGATATCCCTGTCAAGGAGAAGCTAGCCTGGGAGAAGGAACTACTGGGAGTGTACCTCTCTGAGCATCCCTTCAACTCATTTGTTAGTAATATAACCTCAGAGAATACCACCCTATGTGGTCAAATTGATGTTGAGATGGCAGGGCAAACCGTTATCGTAGCTGGAATGGTAACCTCGGTCCGTAATCTATTTACCAGAGACAGAAACCTTTTTGCCAGAGCCATCCTGGAAGACCTTGATGGCAGTATTGAGGTTATGGTCTGGCCTAAGGTCTATGCCAGTACTAAGGACTTATGGCAGGAAGGAAATATACTGTTAGTTGAAGGTAAGGTAAGGCTAAGAGATGACCGAATCCAGCTAAACTGTGACTATGTGCGCCGATACCAACCACCAGACCAAGGTGAAGAGGTTGTTACCTCTCAATCCGGTGAAGTGCCCATGGTAGCTGAGGCAACCACAGCCTACACGGTACCAGATAAGAGTCGCCGACTGATAATAAGCATTAGCCAGACCAGCGATGAGGAAAGTGATATAGCCTATTTTCATAAATTGATTGATACCCTCGGAGAATTCCCGGGACAGGATGAGGTAAACCTATGTGTAACCAATGAGGAAAAGGTTATTAACCTCAAGCTGTCTAACATATACACCAATTATTGCCCCGAACTTCATCAGCGACTGGTGGAGCTAATAGGAGAAGGCGGGCTAAGGCTAGAGCCCACCACCTAAATCAGTCATATTACTCGCACCTTCACGCTCTGTCCCCAAATTACAATCTCCCGGTCCCCAGCATCATAATTAGCCTTATCCCCTTCATTAAGCCACACTAACCCTGGGTTATTACAGCCCCGTCGACAACATAAAATAGCCTATTAGGATACCCCACCGGCTTCACACTAGCCACATACTGATGTGTAATGCCCTTAGGTGCCCCACAATTTTCACAACAAACCATAGCCATAATAAACCTCCTTTTAAACTAGCTCTTTGGCCTTTAATATATCATTATACCCCAATGTAACAAAGTTAAAGGATTATTTATCAACCTCACCCCCTTTATCCCCTTCAGGGAGAACCCTTCAGGGCGAAGCCCCTCTCTTACCTACACTCCCCCTTCCCTTGTTAAGGGAAGGGGGACAGGGGGATAGGTTACCAAGCAGTTGTTTTAGAGGATTGACATAAAGTAAAGTATCTAAAGGGGGGAAACAAATTATTTATGGTGAGCTATGGATATAGTTTTGCGTATCCTATAATGTAGAAGACTTTACTCCTTAGTGGTAGAATATGGAGGAAAACTCCTTACACTAATAGGGGAAAGCCTAAAATGCCTCCAAATGATAGGTTAAAGGGACATAGAAAAAGGCTGCGGGATAAGTTCATCAAGTCGGGGCTTAAGGGTTTTCACGACTATGAAATTATTGAATTGCTCCTCAGCTTGGGCACACCCCGCAAGGACTGCAAACAGCAGGCAAAAGAAGCCATTAAAAAATTCAAAACCCTAAGAGGGGTGCTGGAGGCTTCCCCTGAGGAGTTACAGCAAATAGATGGTATTGGTGCCCACAGTGCCTTTGGCATCAAGCTTATGCAAGCAGTAGCCAGAGAGTTTCTTAAAGAGAAAATTATTGATAAGCCCATTTATAAATCCTCACAGGATGTCTTTGATTATCTTTACCACTCGATGCGAGACCTCAAGAAAGAAATATTCAAGGTTATTTATCTAAATAGCCAGAATCAGATTATTGAGACCGAAGACCTCTTTGAAGGAACAATAAATAGTAGCGCTATCTCCACCCGTGAGGTTATAGAAGGCGCCATTAAATATAACTCTGCCTCGCTAATTTTCGTTCATAACCACCCTTCAGGCAACCCTGAGCCCAGCCAGAGTGATAAGGCAATAACCAGAGACCTGGTCTATGCCGGAACCATCATGCGGATTAGGGTTTTAGACCATATTATCATAGGCGATAATAGATACTTTAGCTTCGCTGGGGAAGGACTAATTGGGGAATACGAAATGGATTTCTTAAACTTGAGAGTAAGAGGAACCTCCGAAGCTAAGCGGTGACTATATGAAACCAAGCTATTTCACACTAAACTCGATTGAGCAAAAATGTCATTACTGCTTATCCCTAGCTGTCTCCTAGTGGGGTAAGGTATTACTAGAGAAAAAGTGAAGAAATTGGAGAAAATAAACCTTAGAAGAACGGGATGTCAATGTCGAAGATAGCATAAAGCCCAAAATTTGCTTATAAGCGTGGTTGACAAGTGACATAACCTGCGTAAGACTATCAATAGTTCTCCACAAAAAGGAATACCAAGCTCTTAAATCCAAAAATAGAGCGCAGCCAGCATTATCTAAAAATTGTAAAAAGAAAGGACGATGGATTTTATCCAATTAATTGTGGACTATAGCACCCTATTAGGGTCTTTAGTGGTCTCTAATAGACTATAAAGCAAAGGAGGTAGTCAATGGTTAGTAAAAAGCCTAGTGTCCTGATTGTTGACGACGAACAGGTGGTATGTGATGTTCTCTATGACGAACTGAGTGAACGGGGCTATCTATGCACTACTGCTCTCAGCGGTAAGGACGCTCTCGCCCAACTGGCATCAGGGGGCTTTGATGTAGTTTTGCTGGATATAAGGCTACCTTGCATGTCCGGTATGGAGGTGTTACGGGAGATATGGTTAAATCATGGCAATACGGCGACTATTATGATAACTGCTGTTAATGATGTTAATACCGCTGTTGAGGCTATGAAGCTGGGGGCTTCAGACTATCTGGTAAAACCATTTGACCTAGATAAAGTAAATGCCAGTATAAATACTACATTGAAGACCAAGCAGGGTACAAAAGAGCCTCCTGCTGAAATGGATGCCATCGCCCGTGGCGTAGAGGCAAAATTTGACCCGTTTTCCAGTTACTCAAAGCTGGTGACTCAACGAACCATTGATATTGCCCGGCAGCTTGATATAGCTGAGGAAGAAATTCAGGGGTGGGCAACGGCAAAAGCAGTGCTTGATTCCGAGAGGAACAAAGTAACCAAGTCGACACTAAACAAATCCAAGTGAACTGCCCTTATCCAGAGCGTAGGGGCATACAGGATTACATTTGTACCTACCAAATCTCAAGAGTCAAAAATTTGAGGAAAGGGAGTCAATATGACAGAACTTATGACTGTTGAGGAATTGGCTGATTACTTGCGGGTAACCGAGAAGACTATATACAGGTTGCTAAAACGAGGTAGCATCCAGGCAACCAAGGTAGGACATCAATGGAGATTCAATAAGGAATCAATCAATGAGTGGCTACATCGCAACTCGGTCGCAGCCAAAGCAAACATCCTTATCGTCGATGATGAGGAGATGATTCGGTTACTGTTTAGGGAGGTCTTGGAGGAGCTAGGACACACTGTGGTAGCTGCTGAGACTGCTTCTGAAGGATTGGAATTGGTGAAGCAAAGTGATTTTGACCTGGTTTTTCTTGACCTCAAGATGCCGGGAATGGATGGCGCCACGCTTTTTCACCACATTAGAACTATCAAGCCCACATTACCAATAACTATCATAACTGGCTATCCCGATAGTGAGATGATGGCGAGGGCTTTAGCTCAGGGTCCTTTTGGAGTTATGAAAAAGCCATTCGGCGAATCGGAAATCATTGCCGCCATCAGTAGTTTTTTGCGTATCTCTGAGAGGAGTTGAACTACGAACAAAGACGGGGGTTGCTTATGATACCAGACGAAAGTAAGTCAAAACAGTAACTAACAAAAGAATTAACCGAATTGGAGGTATCAGAAGCCCGCGCAGGTGGACAGGCTCTTTGACCCCTTATCTCACTACCAGAGGTGAAAGAGGTGGCACCAGTCTGGGGCTAAGCATCTGTCATGGCATTATGGCTGAGCATGGCGGCATGATTTATCTCAGAAGTAAACAGGGGGAAGGAGCTACTTTTGTTGTCGAACTGCCAGTCATATTGATGGGAAGTAACCAAAGTAATGCCTGATTCCAAGAAGGATAGAGTACTAAAGCTAACTTCGGCTGCAAAGGAGGTGATGGGTATAACATAATATCATTGCTGAGCACCAACAAGACCACGTTACCAGTAACTATCATAACCGGATATCCCGAAAATGAGATAATGTCACGGGCTTTAGCTCAGTATTATTTTGGATTAGGGGAAAGCCCTTCGGTGAATCAGACATTATTGCCGCCGTTAATAATCATCTTCGAATTTCCAGGCAGCAATTTTAGTGGTTTTTATTTTTACACTAATTGTGGTCGTTGAGACAATATGAACTTTAGTAGGAAATTGACGCAGACTTATTTCAATATTGCTTATAATCAAGTGTATGATTTTACCACTGCCCGACTCAATCGTTATCGCAAGTTACAGGAGAGATGTGTCGGTAAGCTTGAGTTGAAGGACAATGATAAGTTGCTATGCCTAGGTATTGGTACTGGCAATGAATTGTTTCATATTCTAGAAATGAGCCGGAATGTCAGCATCACAGGGGTGGATTATTCAAGTACGGCACTGCGTAAGGCGTACAAAAAAGCATTAAGATTGGGTAAGGAAATTGAGTTGCTTGTCATGGATGCACGAAAGCTGGAATTTGCTGCGGGAAGCTTTGACAAAGTACTATGCCTTCATGTCATGGACTTCATAGCGGAGAACAAGGAAGTTACCAGTGAAATTCTTCGAGTGCTAAAAAAGACGGGGCAATTTGTAATAACATACCCATCAGACAAGGAAGGTCCAAAGTTAGGATTCAATCTACTGAAAGATGGTATACACAGTAACCTTGATTCAGGTAAGGCCGGTATCATGGCATTTTTTGAACTCATAACACAAATGATGGTGGGCATTGTCTACTTACCACTTCTTTTCCGTCCCAATAAAAGATTCTATTCGCTCAGCCAAGTAGAAGCAATAATCACTGAATCAACGCCTGGAGATTTTCAGATAGAGGAGGACACTGTCTATCAAGATTTTATAGTCTACGGCAAAAAATAAAGAATTGAAGGAGGTAATCAAATGCTTTCCGAGGATAAATATTTCCAGACCCTCACTGAAGGTGAGCTGTGGCAGAGGTACTGTGGTTTTTTGGACTTATCCATCGACGAATTCATGGAAATCCAGAATGAACTCTTAATGGGACAGATAGAGCAGGTAGCCGATAGTACATTGGGCAAGAAGATAATGGGCAACCAAAAACCCAAAAGCATAGAAGAGTTCCGCCAAATGGTGCCCCTAACTACCTATGACGATTACGAGCCTTATCTAAATGAGCAGAGAGAGGATGCCCTAGCCGAAAAGCCATATTTGTGGTGTCACTCCGCGGGAAGGGGAGGGCATTTTAAGTGGTTTCCTCATAGCTCTGAAGCTTTTAAAAAAACTGTCAGGAGTTATCTGGCTTGCATGATTCTCTCTGCGACTAGTAAAAAATACCAGGTTAATATTGCTCCAGGGTTTCGGCTGTTTGTCATTGTAGCTCCTCCACCCTACACATCAGGCAACATAATGACCGCTGTTGCTCAGAGTATGTCTATACGAGATATGCCACCTTCCGAGGACGTGATTATGAGCTTTGAGGATAGGGTGAGGAAGGGATTTCATATGGCACTGAAGGACGGAGTAGATATTCTGGGAGCCATGAGTAGTATTTTAGTCAGCATGGGAGAGGCTTTCAGTGAGCAAGCACGCATTATGAAATTTTCTACTTCCATGCTACATCCTAAAATCATCCGCCGCTTACTATATGCCTGGCTACGTAGCAAGAGAGAGAAAAGGGCAATCCTACCCAAAGACTTATGGAGTCCAAAGGGCATTTTAGCCTATGGATTGGATACCTCTATTTATAAGGACGCTATAACTCACTACTGGGGAATCACACCTCACGAGAGCTATGCTGGCACTGAGGGACTTGTATATGCCATGCAGGCTTGGAACAGGAAGGGGATGACTTTTGTCCCGGATACAGTATTTTTGGAGTTCGTTCCCTACGAACAGCAACTCGAGCGCCGAGGCTATGAGGACTACATGCCTTCCACGGTGCTTCTTAGCGAGGTTGAAGAAGGAAAACTATATGAAGTTGTCATCACGCAATTTTATGGTATGCCCCTTCTTAGGTATCGGCTGAATGACATTATTAAGGTTATCGCCATGAATGACTTGATGACTGGAGTAAACCTTCCCCAAATAGTTTTTCAGCGTAGAGTTGGTGAAATTATCAATCTTGCTGGACTAGCTGAGCTAGATGAAAAGGTAATCTGGCAGGCGATTGCCAACACCGGAATAAAATACACTGACTGGGTAGCCGGCAAGGAGTACGACCAAAATCAAAGCTTTCTTCGCCTTTACCTCGAGCTGAAAGAGGAAAGAGAACCTGCCGAGATAGCTACCATGATAGACCAACAGCTCAAGATGATTGATATAGATTACAAGGATATTGATGACTATTTGAAGCTTCAACCGGTGAGGGTAAATCTTCTTTCCCGTGGTGCGTTCCAGCGTTACGTGGACGAAAAAAGGAAGGAGGGAGCTGACTTGGCTCATCTGAAACCGAATCATGTGAATGCTCCAGAGGCAGTAATTCAACGGCTACTTCAATTCAGTGAGATGCTAGAGGGGCAATGATGCATCCTTTTTCTAGCCTATATTACTTACTAACACCGCTGCTTGGTACATTTGTTACCATTCTTCTGCTAGTTCTGGTATGGTACAAAGGTCGTAGGGATTTCAGCAGACGGATACTATGCTGCCTTCTTCTAAGTGTAGGGCTGTGGGCTTTATTTGTTTTTGGTATGCGGTCTAGCCTTGATACGCACCAAGCTGTCCTCTGGGCTAGACTGATAGTGCCGACTGCCTCTGCTATATTTGTATTATATTATCACTTCAGCCTTGCCTATACTGGTAATAGAGGACAAAGAGTCATTCTGCTCGTGTCTTATCTGGTTCTAGTCATAGCTGCTGGACTAATTCCTACACGCTTGCTAGTAGATAGAATGGTTTTGGAAGACTATGGCTATGCTCCTATTATGGGCACTGTTGGTTTACCTATGGTTATTGGCGCCATGCTCCTGGTGGGGGGAGGAGCATACAATCTATTAAGACGCTACAAAGTTTCCCGTTCATATGAGGAAAGAAACCGCATACTATATCTCGTCATTGCATCACTGTTCCCTTTACTAGGAGGAGTGCTTGATGGCTTTTCTGATTTACCCCCAGCCGCCATTTGGACCAACCTAATATTCTGCATTCTATGTAGCATTGCTGTCGTTAAATACCACCTGCTGGATATTCGTGTCGCAGTTCGGAAGAGCCTGGTTTACGTCTTAGTGAGTATCGGGATAGCTATCCCTTATGTAAGCCTATTATATTTACTGCATTACATTTTTAAGCCAGCGATAGAACTGTGGTGGATACACGCTCTTATCATACTACTTTTAGCCATTGTCCTCCGACCATTATACAGCTCGGCACAACAGTTTGTAGATAGGCTATTTTACCGAGATAGATATGATTATCTCAGGGCACTGCAGCGATTCAGTCGTCAAGCTCAAAGTATCATCAACCTTGAGAAGCTAGGCTCTAATCTAATTCAATTGGTTAGCGGCGCATTGCGGACTTCCAGTGTCTGCCTTCTGCTGCCCTCTGAAGAGAAGCGTGGTCTAGTTATGGCATCTTCTACTGGCTTGGAGAGCCATCCCTCTGGAGTTGTGCTGAGGGATAGCAGCCCTCTTGTCAAATGGCTGGAGCTTCACGGAGATATCCTTTCTTCCGAACAGCTTGATATTATCCCCCAATTGCAGAGCCTTTCGCTAAAGGAAAAGAATAACCTGGAACGAATGGGAGCACAGCTTATTGTTCCAATTAGAATTAACCAGGGTCAACTATCTGGCATACTGGTTTTAGGGCAAAAACTTTCTCATCAGTACTATTCTGATGAAGATAAGCAGCTGCTTACGGCTGTCAGCAATCAGATGGCTATGGCATTGGAAAACGCACGGCTCTATGAACAAACAAGGGAGTCGGAGAGGAAGCTGCGAGAGAGTGAGGAATTTAACTCTAGCCTGCTGAGTAATTCTTCCTACCCCATAATAGTTATCAATCCAGATACTTCAGTAAGATATATAAACCCAGCAATGGAACAGCTAACTGGTTTTTCTTCTTCAGAGGTTATTGGATGGAAAGCTCCATACCCCTGGTGGATAGAAGAAATGGTGCAGAAAACCAGTATGGACTTGAAAGAAGCTATGCGTCAGGGAGCGAAGAGGTTGGAAAAGCTATTTCAAAAGAAAGATGGGGAACGATTCTGGGTTGAGATAACCTCTGCACCAGTAATGCGTAATGGGGAATTTGTATATTATCTGTCAAGCTGGATTGACACCACTGAGCGTAAGCTGGCGGAGGAGAGAGAAAAGAAGCTGCAGCAGGAGCTTTATCTCTCCAGTCGGCTGGCTGCTATTGGACAGCTAGCCGCCGGTGTTGCCCACGAGATAAATAATCCTCTTACCGGGATACTGGGATTCTCTCAGCGCCTGTTGAGAAAAAGCACCGACGAGGAATCCAGCCGGGGTTTAGAAATCATCCAAAATGAAGCTCAGCGGGCAGCCAAGGTGGTCCAGAATCTCCTAACCTTTGCCCGCCGCTACAAGTCAACCAAGGAGTATTCAGATGTAAGTGATATTTTGCAAAAGGCTCTGGAATTAAGGGCTTACGGACTGAAAACAGGTAATATTGAGTTTGTTTTAAATCTCGCCCCCAGCCTCCCCAAGGCAATGGTTGATTTTAACCAGATACAGGAGGTCTTTCTGAACATCATTATAAACGCTGAGCAGTCCATGATTGAGGCAAATAAGGGAGGTAAACTCAGCATTAAAACTCAGGAAACGAAAGGCTATATCAGAGTCATGTTTACTGATGATGGTCCTGGGATTGCACCAGAAAACCTGGACAAGATATTTGACCCATTTCTCACTACCAGAGGTGAAAGAGATGGCACCGGCCTGGGGCTAAGCATCTGTCATGGCATTATGGCTGAGCATGGCGGCAGGATTTACGCCAGAAGTGACCCGGGGGAAGGAGCCACTTTCATTATCGAATTGCCAGTGATAACTGAAGAGGCGGAAAAGAGTAAAATTAGAGATGAATAGCCTGTCCCCTGCTCCAAGATTTGCTTCGTCGTCCTTCTGAGAAGGACTCCTCGCAAAGACAAACCATAGGTCGTTGCGAGTCCTTCGGTTCATCCTTCACCCTTTGGTGAAGGATAAAGGATAAAGGACGTGGCAATCTCA
>CAZMJZ010000040.1:0-7522 GCA_964566845.1 uncultured Dehalococcoidales bacterium
GCCGCCAGCAAAGGGGCTGAGGTTAAGACTATTATTCTTAACGACCTTACAATTACGCCGTGCCAACATTGCGATGCCTGTTTCGAGAAAGGTAAGTGCCGGATAGAGGATGATATGCAGATGGTTTACCGGGAACTGGAGGAGGCTGACCGGATAGTTATGGCCTCTCCCATTCACTTTATGACTGTGACCGCTCAAGCGAAAGCTATGATTGACCGCTGCCAGGCACTGTGGGCACGCAAATATGTGCTAAAAATAACACCGTTGGGCAGTGAGCCGGGGAAGAAGAGGGGGTTATTTGTCTCCGTCGGTGGCAGAGAGGTAGCCAATCTGTTTGAACCGGCGCTGGTTACAGTAAAGGCATTATTTACCTGCATTGATGTAACCTACGCTGGCGACTTATTGTTCCCGGCAGTGGATGAGAAGGGAGCAATAACTAATTATCCTGATGCTTTACACCAAGCCTTCCTTGCCGGGCAAAGGCTGGTAGAGGAATAATAGGTGCAGCACATAGTCGAATACAGATTGCACAGTTCGCCATATTGTGCAGTCACAGTTCCTATTCGTCCCAGACTCGTTTTTTAGTTAAGCTAGTACCTAGCTACACCAATGAGCTCTGTCAGATTATCTATACCCTCTTTTTCCATAAATTGCTCAATTCCGTCCAGGACATCAAGTGGAGCCCGAGGGTTGGCGAAGCTAGCAGTTCCTACCTGAATAGCACTGGCTCCGGCTATAATGAACTCTACAGCATCGCTAGCGGTATTGATGCCACCGCAGCCAATGAGTGGCAGCTCCACGGCACCAGCTACCTCATAAACCATACATAATGCCACTGGCTTTATCGCTGGTCCGGATAAGCCACCGGTTATACTGCCCAGTAGCGGTCGGCGTTTGGCGATGTCAATAACCATGCCCTTTAAGGTGTTAATTAAGGATATGGCATCGGCTCCAGCCTCAGCTACAGCTATAGCTACCTTGACTATGTCGCCGGTGTTTGGCGTTAGCTTGACCAACACTGGCATAGAAATAGCTGCTCTGACAGCGGCGGTTACTTCGGCGGCTGATTTGGGGTTTGCCCCAAACTCAGCCCCACCAGCTTTAACATTGGGGCAACTGATGTTTACTTCAACTGCACTAATTCCGGCCACACCATCCAGCTTACTAGCTATATTGGCGTATTCGTCAATGGTTTCGCCGGCAATGTTAGCAATAACTGGCACCTGCCAGCTTGCCCAAAGTGGTGCCTTTTCTTTAATTAAGGCGTTAACCCCGATATTCTGCAATCCAATTGAATTGAGCACGCCAGAAGGCGTCTCAGCCAGTCTAGGCTGAGGGTTACCATCTCTAGGTTCAAGGGTGGTTGCTTTGCATACGATAGCCCCCAGCTTTTGAATATCAAACATGTGGCTGTACTCCGTGCCGTAGCCAAAGGTGCCAGAGGCTGTCATCACCGGGTTAGCTAATAATAAGCCGTGTTGGTTTTTGGGGGCAAGTTGAACTGACAAGTTCACAGGCTGCTCCTTTAGGTAGGCTAGTGATATATTAGATTATAGATTATATCTTCTGGGGTGGCAATTTCTTCCTACATAGTTTTGAAAATCCAAGGGAAACAATGAACATGGTCCCACTAACGAGAATAATCGTTGCCCCGGACGCCAAATCAAGTTCGTAGGATAGCCATAAGCCGGCAATAGCAAAGACAGCACCAAAGAGGATTGAAAGGAGCATCATCTTCTTCAAGCTGTGGGTAAACTGCCTCGCCATGGCTGCTGGAATAGTGAGTAGCGCTATGACCAAAATGATACCCACTATCCTTATTAATACTACCACGGTGAGCGCAATTAGACACAGTAGGATGAGGTATAGGCGATCGGTGGGGATTCCTACCACCGTTCCGAACTCCTCGTCAAAGGAGATTGTCAGAAACTCTTTGTAGAGCAAGAACACCACCGAGATTATGACTATATCCAAAACTAGCATCATAATTAAATCAGAAGGGGGCACAGTCAAGATATTCCCGAAGAGATAGCTAAAAAGGTCGGGAGCGTAACCTGGGGTTAAGCCGATGAAGATTATTCCCAGTGCCATTCCCACTGCCCACAGGATTCCAACGGCGGTATCTTCAGACAGCTTGGTTTTCTTAGTCACTAGTCCTATGCCCAGAGCAGAGGCGATGGTAAAGAATAGCGCTCCTAGAATGGGATTTATCCCCAGAAAATATCCCAAGCCAATACCGCCAAAGGAAGCATGGGAGATTCCACCACTTATGAAGACCATTCTATTTACAATTACGTAGGCGCCAATAATCCCGCAGGCGATGGCAGCCAAGAGTCCAGCAAATAGGGCATTTCTTATAAATTCATACTGTAGCGCATCTATCATTCTCTTAGTGCTCTCTCAGTATTCGGTGAGGAACGCCATGAGCTATCATCTCCACCGGGCATTGATAAGTCGCTTCGAGGTCCTCGGCAGCTATTTCCTTTGAGTCGTGGTAGAAAAGCCTGCGATTGAGGCAAGCAATCTTATCCACATGGATGGAAACAGCACTAATATCGTGTGATACAAGAACTATCGCCATTTCCTGTTTCAGTTCTCCCAGTAGCTCGTAAAACCCCATCTGCATTGGCATATCAATACTAGCCATCGGTTCATCAAGGAGCAGCAACTTCGGCTCAGTCACCAGTGTCCTGGCGATGAAAACCCTCTGCTGCTCACCTCCAGAGAGCTTACCTATTTGCCGGTCTTTGAAGTAAAGCATCTCTACCCTCTGTAGTGACTGAATAGCTGCTCTTCTGTCCTCGTTGCTGTATCGCTTTAACAGTCCTGCTTGGCCCAAGCGCCCCATCAGCACTACATCCCAGACGCTTATAGGGAAGTCCCGGTCGAACAGGCTATACTGAGGAACATAGCCAACAAATTTTCTGCCCCTCTCAGGGGTGCTTCCCATGACCCTAATTTTCCCCCTACTTGGTTTCGCAAGCCCTAGTATGGTCTTCAGCAGAGTAGTCTTTCCCCCTCCATTGGGTCCTATTATGCCTAGGAAGTCATCCTGATTTATAGACAGGTTTACCCCTTCTAAGGCAGGCACACCATCATAGTGTACCCATACATCCTCTAGCTTTACAATTTCTTTACTCATGTTTTTCTCTGTAATAGGTAGTAGGTCTACTGCAACCCACAAAGTAGACCTGCGGACCCGAATTCTTCTTACTCCATTCCTTGAACTAACTCACCCAACACCATATACATATTGTTGATGTAGTCAACGGCTAGGGGATCGATAAAGGCTACCCTGCCGCCAATCTCCTGAGCGATTGTCCTGGCATTCTCTACATTAAACTGAGGAGAGGCGAAAACGAGTTTAATGTTATTTGCCTTTGCTTGCTCTATCAATTTGGCAAGTCCTTCTGCTGTTGGCTCTTTCCCCTCTTTTGCAATGGGTATCATTGTCAGGTCATAATCCCTGGCAAAGTAACCAAAAGCAGGATGATACACCATAAATATCCTGTTTTCAACTCCTAAGAGACCGTTCTTAATATCCGTGTCCAAGTCATCCAGATTATCAAAGTATGTAGTCATATTCTGGATGTAGTAATGCTTATTCTCAGGATCAACCTCAATCAGGCCATTGCATATATTCCCCACCATTTTTTGAGCATTTTTGGGGGAAAGCCATATGTGAGGGTCTTTCCCCATCAGCGCGACATCCTTTGAGCAGTCAATAACCAGCATATCCGGATTTTGGTCTATAAGCTTGTCCATCCAAACTATCTCAAACTCAACGCCTGAGCCGACCTTTATATATGCCTCTGCCTCGCTTAGTTCCACCATCTGTGTAGGAGTTGGTTCATAAGTATGGGGGCTTGCCCCAGGTGGTACCATAACAGTGACATCTATTTTTTCTCCCCCAACATTCTTCGCAAAATCGGCTAGCGGCACTATGCTGACGACCACCCTCATTTTCTCGTTTGCCTCTTCCTTCTGTCCACAGGATGTAATATAGACTAACAGTACTAGAGCAAGCACTAACGCTAAAATAACTGAAAGTACTCTGGTAAACTTATTTCCTTTCATTAGTTACTCACTTGTGAGATTATTATCCTATATAATCTTTTACTAGGGTTGACTTCGAGCTAATACAGCCCTGGCAATTTCTTAAGAACATAGCCCAAACATTTTTATTTCCGTATCAGATGGCTAATTGAAAAAAAATTCTTATTAATATACTACAAAAAACCACATAACCATAATGCTCCATAAAACCTATGTGGCTTCTTTCTGGCAGGCTTGGCACAGACCGATGAACTCGAGCAGATGGTCTGCAACCTCAAAACCAGTTTCTAGGGATAGCCTTTGCTCCAGTTCACTAAGGTCACAGCCGGTAAAGTCAACAACTGCGCCACACTCAGAGCAGATTAGATGATGGTGATGTTCTAAAGGTCTCTTGAGTGAATAGCTCCCACAGCAACCCCCAGCGTGTACCTTACAGATAAGCCCAAGTTTGGTAAGTATATCAAGGGTGCGATAGATAGTTACCAGTCCGATATTAGGGTGGTCTTGATGCACCTTCTCATATATGGCTATAGGTGTAAGATGGTTCTGGGTATAGATAATCGTCCGTATCACTACTCGCCGTTGCTGAGTGAGCTTATAGCCATGCCCCCTCAATATTGTTGCCACTTCCCTCTCTATAAGTTTCATTTTATATTATAAATGAAAAAGATTATCATTTACACATTAGCATATTCACCCCTTATTGTCAATGTCTTTCCTAGAGATTCTCCCCTTACAGTTTTACCAGTTTGGCGGAGTAAACATCGGGGATAGATAGTATTTGCTGCCGTTGTTCCTCAGGCAGAGGTTCATCCAAGGCGAGTATCATCAGGGCTTGACCCCTGGGTTTAAGGCGACTTACGTGCATAGAGCTAATATTTATGTCAGTATCACCGGTTATCATGCCTACAGCTCCAATAAGACCTGGGCGGTCTCGGTGGTCACTAAACAGGAAATAAGCCCCGGTGGGCACAATATCAATCCAATAGCTATTAACCCGAACAACGTGCGATTCGTCACGGATTACTGTACCAGCCACAGTAGTAATCCCAGTGCTGGTGGTAACTTCTACAGTGATAAGACTGGTATAGTTTTCACAGGTAGCCTCCTTCTGTTCCACTACTGTCAGGCCGCGCTGAGCGGCGACTATGCTGGCGTTGACCAGGTTAACCCGTTCCTCACTTATTTCCTCGAGTAATCCTCCCAGGACGGCTGCCTTGAGAGCATTAGTATCATAATTAGAAATCTCGCCATCACATTTAATCTGGATGGCATTCATTTGCCCCTCCGCTAGCTGGCTGACCAGCTTGCCCACTGTGGAAGCTACCTTCATGAAGGGCTCCAGCACTGATAGAGTTTCAGCAGAAATAAAGGGAGCGTTAACTGAGTATCTTGCTGGCTGTCCCTTAAATATGTCAATAATCTGCTCGGCTACATCCTTGGCTACCATAGTCTGGGCTTCGGTCGTGGAAGCTCCTAAATGTGGGGTAACAATGATATTATTGTCTTCAAAGAGAACACTCTCTGTGGTCGGCTCGGTGGAGAAGACATCAATAGCGGCGCCGGCTACTTTCCTCTCTTTTACTGCTTTAGCCAGTAATTGTTCATCAATTAGCCCACCCCTAGCGCAGTTAATGATACGAAGCGTTGGCTTGACTAAAGCCAACTCTTCAGCACCGATTAGCTCCTTAGTTGAGGCGGTTAATGGTAGGTGCAGGGTAACAAAGTCTGATTCTTTGAGCAACTGTTCTAAGGAAACGAGCTCCACTTGGAGGTTATAGGCATGGTCAACAGAAATAAAAGGGTCATAAGCAATGAGTTTCATTTCCAGACCTCGAGCGCGTCTGGCTACTTCTGACCCTACATTACCCAAGCCTATGATTCCTAATGTTTTATTTCTGACCTCAGTGCCTGTGAAATCACCTCGTCGCCACACACCGGATTTGAGCACAGCATTAGCTTGAGGGATATGACGGGCTAATGAGAGCATAAGGGCAATGGTATGCTCAGCGGCGGCAACGGTATTGCCGGTGGGAGCATTGACTACTACAATGCCTCGCTGAGTTGCCTCTTCCACATCGATATTGTCTATACCAGCACCGGCTCGGGCGATGACCTGTAGCTTTTTCCCGGCTTCTATAATCTTGGCTGAGACCTGGGTCTGACTGCGCACTACCAGTGCTTCATAGTCACCGATTATAGATATAATTTGCTCCTCTGTTTGCTTTGTTTTGACATCTACTTGGGCATATTCACTTAGAATATCTATGCCCTCTTTAGCAATGGGGTCGGCAATTAGGACTTTCATTTTCAGCTAGCACTCCTAAATCCGGATTTTGGCAGTACCACCTTTAGTGCCGATATTACGGTTTCAATGTCGTCCTCACTTACCCAGCCCAGGTGACCGATGCGGAATATTTTGCCGGCTAAGGTTTGTTGTCCGCCAGCGAGTATAATCTGATACTCCTCTCTGAGAATCTGGAGCATCTTTTTGACCTCAAGCCCATCTGGAGACCTTACTGCGGTAACTGTATTTGAGGCATGACTTTCGTCAGCGAAAAGGGGTAACCCAAGCGATTTTATTCCGTCACGAGCAGCCTTACTAACCCGAGCGTGTCGGGCTATGATATTAGGCAAACCTTCACTGAGCATCATTTCTAGCGATACCGATAGAGCAAATACGGTAGAAATAGCTGGTGTCCACGGCGTTTGCATTTTTTCAAAGTAACTCTTGGCTCTGGTGAAATCCCAGTAGAAGTGAGGCATCCTGGCTTTTGAATGTGCTTGCCATGCTTCTTGGCTCAGGCTAACCATAGCTAGACCGGGGGGAGCCATCCATCCCTTCTGAGAACCGGTAACAGTAACATCTAAGTGCCAGTCATCTATAGGAAGGTTAATTGAGCCTAGACTACTGACGGCATCAACCAGTAGTAATTTATCAAATTCCTTTACTACAGAGCTAATTGATGCCAGGTCATTGGTAACGCCGGTAGAGGTTTCATTGTGGGTAACCAAAACGGCTTTAATTTTTGGTTCAGCCTGGAGAGCCTGGCGAATAGCATCAGCATCAGCCGCTTTGCCCCATTCAAAGTTAAGTGGGGTTACCTCCGCCCCAAATTGTTCGGCAATAGCGGCAAAGCGTTCCCCGAAGACACCGATAGATACCGATAATACTTTGTCCCCCGGTGACAGGGTGTTGACAATAGCCGCTTCTAAGCCACCTGTCCCCGAACCGGTGAGCAGAAAAACATCTTGTTTAGTCTGAAACATTTGTTTTAGTTTAGCCGTTACATCGTTTAATATCTGTCCAAATTCCTCACCCCGATGATTTATCATCTGCTTGGTCATGGCTTGTAGAGCTTCATTGGGCAGAGGGGTAGGTCCTGGAATGCGTAGGTTTTCCATTTTGTCTCCTTTACTGGGTTATTCTATCAGAATTAATCACTTTAGCAAAGCGGCGCTTACC
>CAZMJZ010000040.1:7622-11001 GCA_964566845.1 uncultured Dehalococcoidales bacterium
TGGTCATAGAGTTGGGTTACAATCTCCCTAGCCAGGCGCTTCTTAAGCGTCATAGGGTTAATGGTTTCATTACTAATCTTTTGTCTAAATTCCTCAAGTTCCTCATCAGGAACATCGGTCACCAACTCAAAGTAGTCCATGATAAGGCTGTCGGGAATAGACATCACCTTGCCATATATGCCGCCATCTCTAACATAAGGTGGCTCAGCGACACCAATGTAATTACCCAGGCTTTTACTCATCTTTTGACTTCCATCGGTACCGACGAGGATAGGGACTAAAAAGATTTGCTGGGGACGCTGTCCCACCATAGATTGAAGCTCCCTACCCACCAGTAAATTAAACTTCTGGTCAGTGCCGCCAAACTCCACATCAGCCTGGATAGCTACTGAGTCGTAGGCTTGAAGCAATGGGTAGAGTAATTCAGTTATGGCAATAGGTCGCCCTGCATTATATCTAGTACTGAAATCCTCTCGAGCCAGTAGTTGGGCTATGGTAAATTTGCTGGTAAGTTGAATAACATCAGCCAGGGTAAATTTGCCAAACCATTCACTTTGCCACCTAACCTCGGTTCTTTCTCTATCAACCACCTTGAAGAATTGCTTCATATAGGTTTCGGCGTTGGCTTTAACTTGCTCAGCAGATAGCATGGGGCGGGTGACAGAGACACCGGTGGGGTCGCCGATCTGAGCTGTCCAATCACCGACGATGAGAATAACTTGATGCCCTAGCTCTTGGAATTGGCGCAACTTCTTCAGCGTTACCATATGACCAAGGTGAATGTCAGGGAAACTGGGGTCAAAGCCTTCCTTTAGCCGTAGTTGTCTGCCTGAGCGCAGTAGCTCTATCATCTCTTGTTCAACTATAATTTCAGCTACCCCTCGTTTTAACAAGTAGTTAATATCCTGTTTGACTGTAGCTTTTTCAGCGTTATCCATACCAGTTCCCGCCTTAGTCCTCAACATAGCTCTCCCTTGCTCTATATCCCTTGTTATCTGTTTCTTCAATTCTTCCACGGTGTCAAACTTCTTCTCGCCGCGAAGTCGCTCTACAATATCAATTTTTAGCTCGCGCTCATACAGGTCATTATGGTAGTCAAGGAGGTAAACTTCCACAGTGGGTTCACCGGCACCAAAGGTCGGGCGCTTACCAATATTGGTTACTGACTGATAGGCTTTATCATTAATATAGGTCCAGGTAGCATAAACACCCTCGGCAGGCAAAGCCTGTTCCGGGTCTATGTCCAGATTGGCAGTGGGGAAGCCTAACTCTAAGCCTCGTCCCGCTCCAGGGATTACACGCCCATGAAGACGGAAAGGACGCTCAATCAAGCTCTGCACCCGTTTCATATCTCCTTCAGCTAGAGCATTCCTGATAGCTGTGCTACTTACCACTTCACCATCTATCACTACCGGTGGTACTACAGTTACACTGAAGCCCATTTCTTGTCCCAGTACACGAAGGGCATCAGTGTTACCTTCCTTATTTTGACCTAAGGCAAAGTCATATCCAATTACCAGTCCCCGCATTCTAGCATATTTTTTTAGCAGGCTGAGAAATTGCTGAGCGCTGAGTTGAGCTAACTCATGGGTAAAGGACAAGGTGATGATAGTTTCAATGCCTTCATTTTTAAGGAGGTCAGCTCTTTGGGAAAGGTCGGTCAGGAATGGTAGCTTGTTCTGTGTTGATAGCACTTCTTGGGGATGCTGGCGAAAGGTTATTACTCCACTAAGCAAATTCTGCTGCCTAGCATGCTCCTTTAGCTGTGAAATCAGGTATTTATGACCGATGTGAACCCCGTCAAAAACCCCGATGGTTAGTAGCGTATCTTTCTTGAGTGATAACTCAGCTAATTCTTCCTCAACCAGCATAGCTCCTTCCCTTAACCAGGAATATTAGTAGGGTATGATACAAGATGTCTGATGTATAAATAAAAGAGGGGTTTTCACATAACCCCCAATCAATAATTATCGGCGATGAGGTGACTTAATAGTATCATAAGCCTATCTGAGCGTCAACAGCGTGTACTCATCTGGTGCTTTAGTGACACATTGTAATTGCAAGGCGAAGGTCGCCAGACTGCGACTCTGTCGAGCACGGTAAACCCATCTTAGAGATTGATTTGGCACTTTGTGCCTCGCTATGACGCAAAAGAACTGTATGGGCTTAACTCGAACTTTAAGCCGAACATACACCACACTTCGAAGTGCCAATCATCTATTTGAACGAACTAGCTGCGATGCTGTTTACGCTCTTTATTATTATTACCCTTCGGTAAAATGTTGCTAGGGAAGGTACAATCATACAAGATTTAACGGAATCTTGGGTAAGTGCCATTCATTAACTATTCAATTTTGTGATATACTTGGTAAAAGCCAGTGTAGCTCAGGGGTAGAGCAGCGGTTTCGTAAACCGCCGGTCGACAGTTCGAATCTGTCCGCTGGCTGTATCTGAGTCATGGTTTGTTGCCGACATTCTGATTTTCTCCTACTTCTGGATTTAGCACTTCATCCAGCCGATTCATCGCCGATTTTTGCCAGCCACCAACAACATGACTATGTACATCCAAAGTATAGGCTATACTTGAATGAACTAACGTCTCGCTGACTATTTTGGCTTGGGCAACCGAGGGGTTACATTGATTTGAAGTATTTTCCTACTATAGATGATAGGCTGGGGCAATCACTTTTTGTGTATTAGACTGCATAAGACAAGTAAATTTGCAGTCTAAATATCAAAGACACCTTGTGACGTTATTTTATTTCTACCCCTGCTGATAAGGTTTGCTCCATAGTCTTACAGAAGATGTCAACAAGCACAGGGTCAAATTGAGTTCCGGCACAGCGTTTTAATTCATCAAATGCTTGCTGTGATGATAACTGCTGGCGATAATGTCGTTGGGAGGTAATAGCATCATAAGCATCGGCAATAGTTAAAATACGAGCCTCTAGGGGAATGTTTTCCCCTTTTAAACCAGAGGGGTATCCATCACCATCGTAGCGTTCGTGATGATGCAAGATAGCTGGTAAGCAATTGACTAAATCAATGACATGCCTGAGTATCTCTACCCCAAGTCTAGGATGAGCTTTAATTGGTTCCCACTCTTCTTCGGTCAGAGGGCCTTCTTTATTAAGTATAGAATCAGGAATTGCAATTTTGCCTATATCATGTAGCAGCCCAGCAGCACGGATAGTGTCTATTCTGTCTGGGGGCAGACTAATCGCCCGGGCTAGAGCTACTGCATAGTCACTGACTTTTTTTGAATGTCCATAGGTATGGTGGTCTTTAGCGTCAACGGTAGCGGCTAAGGCGTAGATTATACTTAGGGCTTTTGGTCGTGTCTCAAGCTCAGCACCTGCCATCACTAATTCTGGTTTTA
>CAZMJZ010000041.1:0-10803 GCA_964566845.1 uncultured Dehalococcoidales bacterium
GGGTTATCGCTGGAAGAGCTTGCCGGCCAACCGCTGGAGCTATTCGCCCGGGAGGATGTTAGGCTGCTGTTAACCGCAGCCCTGGAGGAATAGGTGACCGACTTTCTTTAGCGCCGGTCCTATGAACGTAGCCAGGGTAGTATTCATGGCTACCGCAATGGTCACCGGGAGTGACAGGTAAGCTGTGACGCTGGCGAGATTGAGATAGTGGTGCCTCGGGTTTCAGACACCAAATAGGCCTTTCATTCTCAGTTGCTCGAAGCCTGGTAGCGCCGTAGCAAGCTCCTGGAAGAGACAATCCCGTTCCTTTATGTTGAGGGGCTATCGATGAGTGACTTTAAACGAGCGCTCAAGCCGCTGTGGGAAAAGAGCAGTCTCTCCCGCTCCCATCCTTCAGTTGAAGGACAGGCGAATAGAGCCCTAAAGGAATCCTTCATGGCGTATTCCTAACAAAGAACCGGGGGATAATCAGAAAGCTCCTCGTGCTAAATGATGTTATGCTTTCTCGTGGTCTCCTATCAAAGGTAATACCTTTTCAACCGTGAAATGCACAACATACCTCGTACTTATGTGATAGTGTGAGTAGTCACACTTCCGACAGATTTCACTTATGAGCTGATCGTTTTGTTCGTCTTTCACTTTCTTTAGATATAGACGTTTTCCCTTGTAACCTTCACCTTCCTCCATAAAAAGGTATGTTGCCCACGGGTTTGACTGCAGGTTTTCGTGAGTTAGTCGTTCCGCCATTATGAAGACCGCCGTGTCACCATCCATAAAGTAAGGGCGAGCATAGATGGCAGCGTTAACCTTACCTGCAGCGTTGGCTGTAGCCAGTACGCCACGACCTTTTGTCTGCTCAAAATACTCACTTAAATTCATATTACACCTCCATCAAGAGTATGATTTCGATTTCCGGTTCTAATACATCTGGTCTTGTCAGGTTGTATCAGGTGGATCACCATCCTGATACCTGGAAGATAATACTATCAAATTATGGTAAATAGAATTTATTATAGTTACGATGTTCTATTGATTTTTCACCTTTTCGAGATATCGTTTATGAAATTTTGCTAGTTTCGGAGCAATCACCATTTGGCAGTACGCTTGCTCTGGGTTTTTCTCAAAATACTTCTGGTGATAATCCTCTGCAGCATAAAACTTATTAACTGGTACGACTTCGGTTACAATCGGGACATCCCAAACCTTTACAATATTAAGTTCCTTAATTAACTGCTCGGCAACAGCCTTCCGCTGCTCGCTGTGGTAGAAAATTGCTGAACGATACTGTGTGCCTTCATCACCCCCTTGCCTGTTCAACGTAGTCGGATCGTGGATGCTGAATAAAATCCGCAGGATTTCTTCATAAGAAATTTTCTTTGGATCGAATGTCAGTTGCACCGCCTCGGCATGCCCTGTTGCTCCTGAGCAAACTTCACTATACGATGGGTTTGTGGTCTTTCCCCCCGTGTATCCGGATACCACTTTCTCTATGCCCTCTTTTTCATTGAAGATGGCCTCAAGGCACCAGAAACAGCCTCCAGCGAGTGTTGCAACTTCCCATGGTACTCCCGGACTCATATGCAGCTCTCGGGAACGAATTTCATAGCAATACCATTCATACAATAGCGTTTGCCAGTCGGTGGCGGGACATCATCAAAAACATGGCCGAGGTGGGAACCACACCGGGTGCACAGTACCTCTGTCCGTATCATTCCGAGACTCCTGTCTGTCTGCTCGACTATGTTCAAATCTGAGACTGGCTCATAGTAACTGGGCCAGCCTGTCCCTGATTCAAACTTGGCGGAACTGCGAAAAAGGTCGGTGCCACAGCGCACACACTTAAAGATTCCCGGTTCATGGAGTGTATTAAAGAGGCAGGTGCCCGGGGATTCTGTTCCCTTCTTGGTCGTGATTTCATACTGCTTTTTAGTCAGCAGCTGCTGCCATTCTGTATCAGACTTCTTGATTTTATCTACAGTCACGACACGGTTTTGTTTGGTATCATAAATCTGGATGGTAGTAATGTCTGCACATCCTTAATAGTCTTCTAAATGCGGTATATCACACCGGAGAAGCAATTTATTCTAAAGGATGCTTTCTATTATTGATGTAAGGCGGTACAATTGCCGCGGCAATCATTAAACTGGGACCGGTCATGGAGCCATATGTCAGACACGAAAACTCACGCATATGCTCTATTTCTAAACATACGAGAGTTAAATTCTGTTTAAATTAACAGGTTAATAAGGAGATATCCTACTGGGCCAAGTAGTAGATTAAAGCTATAATGCCGGCAATTGCTACCAAAACGTAAACCAGACGAGATAACGCGTTTACTTCGCCATATTTTCCGGCCCTCGTGATAGCAGCAACCAGGTCAAATTTGAACAGACCAACCAGCCCCCAGTTAAGAGCTCCAACAACGGCAAGAATTAGACAGATGATTGCTAAGACTTCCATTTTTTACCTCCTTTTGGGCGAAAGTGAGGAGAAGTAGCGATACTAACATTATTGTTAAAAATTGTCAAGTCCTCGTTTAATTCTCCGTAGAAATCCTTCACAGGTATGTGGGTCGGGATATGTACCGTTCTAGCTATCGTAGGACTCGTATCAATTGCCCTGGTGTGGGCACTCTTAAGCTTACAAACGAAAGCACCCGGTATTGCTTACTGGTTGGCAGTTACTGGCAGTGGATACTTTACCTTCCATACTGCCATTTTGGACGCTATAGTCTGGGCGGCATTGTTCAAATAACTCATAAGCTAATCAGATATCGCTATCAGCTTGTATTCTCAGGATTTACTGGGGCCATACTTTTTGGCATACTGGTCAGTGTCGAACTTTCGACGTAATCCATCAGAACTCATAAACCGAACATCACCAAACACGTGCCTGGTTGCCCATGGTCTATCGTGTTTCCCGAAACACCAGGCTACCCCAGCGTATCCGTTTGGATCCCGTCCGTCGATTTCATACTTGTTGTTGAGATAGATTGCGGTTTTAAAAGCTTCCTCAGGCGAATCGCTCCACTCAAGAATCTTCTTGCCCCAGTACATTCTCATATAGCCGTGCATCTTGCCCGTTAGTATCATTTCCCTCTGGGCCGCGTTCCAATAGGGATCATGAGTATCGGCATTTTCCAGCTGCACCAGTGAATAGGTGTAGTTGCGCTCATCTCCCTGGTGTGCACTTAGCGTCCTTTGTGCCCACTGGGGAAGACCATCAAAGGAGTCATAGTTATGGTTATAGAATACGTAGTTCATCGATAGCTCTCTTCTGATTATGAGCTCATCGAGATATGATTCCTTACCCGGGCTACCTGATCGTAGTACTCGAAGGGCAATTTCAAGCGGTGATATTTGACCAAAGTGCAAATACGGACTCATATTCGAGAGACTGTCAGTAGTAGGGTTATTCCGTAGCTCCTGATAATTGTCCAGCTTATTTTCAATGAAGTGCTTCAATCGCTTTTTTGCCTCACGAGTACCGCCGTGGAAACCGTCAACAATCGAAACAGTATGGTCAATATCAAGAATTCCCACTACGCTATCGGTGTCGGTAACATTGTAATCCTCGAATTGCATACCTGGAGAGCTTTTCCGTGGTACGCTTTTTGTTAAAGGAACAAGGTATATCGGCAGCTGTCTTCTTATTTTCGCCCTCAGGGTAGCCGCGGAATACTCCTCTTTACCCGATGCTTGCTCGACAGGAACAACGGCATCACTCTCAATCTGAATGACCGGGCAATAAACTCTGTCCGCTACATCACGACGCCACTGTCTTTGTAGCTTCAGGTACCCCCGGTCACAGATAAGCATGCGAGCCTTTTTTGCCATTCGGATGGCCCACTCATCTGGGGACTCATGCCCTATTACCATTTTTATCTCCCGATTCCTAAGCGAAGCACGTGTTTCTTTTATCCCTTGAAGCATGAAATAGTAATGCCTCTCATTGGCTTCCGGGTAACGGTCAGTAAGGCCGAAATACACTATCACGGGCGGCGACAGCTCATTTGCCTGCTGTATGGCAAATTCAAGGGCGTGATTGCATTCAGACCGTTGCGAAGCCTGCATCCAGTACAGGACGTAATCGCCTCGATGAGTTCTTTTCCTATTAAGACTCTCTATTCTAGTCTGCTGTATCATGGGCTCTTAATTTGTTAAGATTATCGGTAGGATGGCGAACATAAGACCGATTTATGTTTACTATAAGTATATCAGAACCCAGGGTTTTTAAGATAAAGGAAAAAATTAGTCAAGAATAGAGTCGTTATCAAGGAGGTTCTTATGTCCACACTGTCAGATTCTATAGATGTGCTAAAGCAGGTAGTAACGGCCCAGCGCTTTGCTGTGCTAGCTACTCAGCAAAGCGAGCAACCTTACATTAATCTCATCGCGTTCGTAGCGTCCGATGATTTGTCCTCCATCTTATTCGCCACCAGCCGTAATACTCAGAAGTATCGCAACATGCAAGAGAATGAAAAGGTGGCCATTCTCATCGATAGCCGCCGCAATGAACCGTCTGATTTGATTGGGGCGCTGGCAATCACAGCGCTAGGTTTAGCTAGTGAGGTCGCAAAAGACAAAAAGGATAGCCCGGTACTGAACTACTTAGATAGACATCCGACTCTTAAAGAGTTTCTTCATAGACCAGAAACGGCTATTATCAGCGTAAATATAACTGACTACATTCTGGCACGATTTGATAGGGTGGAACGAATACAACTAGAGAGCCGCTCTTCACAATAACTCCCAATCTCATACTGCTCGGGAAAGGGTGACGTTATAAAAATATCTTTGCATTGTATTTTGTTGTATTATTTATCCATCCTTAAGGGACGTGCCGGGCGGGTCTCACGAACCGTTCGGAAAGGAGGTCATTGTGAACGCTGTAAGGTTAGACGATAATGTCTGTCTGTTAGAATTGCCTTCAGAGCTGACCGACCCCGACGAGAGGCCATATTCTAACGCTTGTACGCCACGGTCATCGGCTCGAGACTACTACCTAATACTGGATTTTAGTGCGGTTCAGATCATGAATGGTCTTGGTGCTACCATGCTTGTGAAATTCAGTGCTCTGGCTAGACGGCGCGGGCAGAGTCTACTCGCTGTTAGCGTGAGCGATCATTACAGGGATGTTCTCCAGATAACAGGCCTAAATAAAGCGATTTTGATATATAGTAGCCGAGAAGAGGCATGTGCAGTCGCGCAAGTTTCTGGAAGTATTTTACCATCTCGGCAACTTCCACAGGCAACGGCTCGGGATACGTCGTGCTGGGCTAAGCCAATTGTTCAACTGAATATACCAGAGATGCCCCCGGAGGCAATTAATCGTAACATGAAGGGCCGGCGTGTTGTTGGACCGGTTGATGGCTTTGGGCAACTATGGCAAAAAACTTATCAATTGAAAGTGGACAAACCAGGCTTGACGCCAGAAGACGTCATCAAGATACTGAAACGGAACTTCCCCAGCTTTCAACCCTCGTACAATCGATTCTATCCCACGGAGAAGGGCATACAGCCTAGTGAGGTGGTGGCGATCGACTCATCAACACCGGGTGGCCCGGTTTCAACAGGTGTAATGGTGCTCTATGCGGATGAGAGATCATTTACCTTCATCACGCCGCAAGGTCATCCAGAATCCGGCTGGGTCTCTTTCAGCGCCTTTGAGACGAATAATCAAATAGTAGCACAGATTCTAGGACTCGCCCGAGCTAATGACCCGGTGTATGAAGTAGCTTTCCGCACAGTTGGCTCAAAGATGCAGGTCAAGATCTGGACCCATGTAGTTACCTCGCTTGCAATGTACCTTAGGATACCAGCAGACATCACCGTTGAAGCTGTATGCGTGGACCCACAAATGCAATGGTCGCAGGCAGGTAATGTCTGGTACAACGCCCAGATAAGGACAATGCTATATATGCCTTTCCTTTGGTTGAAGAGAGCGACCAGAGGCCAATCGAAAAAGGAACAATAGAGCACTATGGGAGAACGCTCCTCATCTAAAGCTATTGTCGTAGGATCAGGCCCTAATGGCTTGGCGGCGTCAATTACACTTGCTGAGGCTGGTATTCCCGTGACAGTCTATGAACGGAACAGCGTCACTGGAGGGGCATGCCGTTCCGCAGAGCTTATCAATCCTGGTCATCTGCACGATATTGGTTCGGCTATTCACCCGCTTGCAGTCATCTCACCATTCTTCCAGAAACTTCCTTTAAAAGACCATAGACTGAATTGGATAACTCCCCCAGCTGCGATGGCACATCCCTTCGATGATGGCACCGCAGTTCTATTAACGATGCCGGTCAGTGAAACCGCCTCAATGCTTGACAGTTGCGACAAAGAATCATACCAAAGGCTAATGAGTCCAATGGTATATAAATGGCACGAGATAGTCAGTGAAGTGATGTATTTTCCGCGGGTTTCTGCTGATCACCCTCGTACTTTACTCAATTTTGGTTATCGCGCAATGCGATCCGCTATAGGGCTCGCGGAGTCTTTTTTTAAAGGAACTCGAGCCCGTGCTTTGATAGCTGGTCTTGGAGCCCATTCGGTAATGAGTCTTGAACGTAGAGCTAGCGCTGCTACCGGGCTGCTTCTTGCTTTAGCAGCACATACTACGGGTTGGTCAATGCCAGAAGGAGGGTCGCAAAGAATAACGGATGCACTAGCCAGTTATCTGATCAAACTGGGTGGGGAGATCATTACCGACCATGAAGTACAATCTCTTGACCAGTTGCCTCCTTATGAGATACTTATGCTAGATGTAACACCCCATCAATTCCTAACTATGGCAATACAGCAATTACCAGATTCATACAAACGGAGATTAGATAATTATAAATACGGGCCTGGTGTTTTCAAGCTTGACTGGATACTAGACGGGCCAATTCCATGGAAAGCAAACGAATGTCTGGCTGCAGGCACAGTGCATCTAGGAGGAAGTCTTGAGGAAATAGCCACCGCTGAAAGAAGCGTTTGGAACAATCATCATCCGGAAAAACCTTTTGTTATTCTTGCCCAACCCAGCCTTTTTGATCACACACGTGCTCAAGGCAGCAGGCATATCGCATGGGCATATAGCCATGTTCCCAAAGGTTCTACCTATGACATGACCGGGAGAATCGAAGCACAAATAGAACGCTTTGCGCCTGGCTTCAAGGAGAAAATAATCGGCCGGCATGTTATGTACCCCTCTGATTTGGAGAAAGACGATCCCAACTGCATTGGTGGTGATATTACGGGGGGCTCCCAAAGTATGAGGAGACTCCTTTTCCCAAAGGTACATTACAGTACGCCTATACCTAATGTTTTTTTGTGCTCCGCTTCTACACCACCTGGCCCAGGAGTCCACGGTATGTGTGGCGTGAGATCCGCCAATCTGGCTCTTAAAATAATGAAAGTTATTCAGCCGAGCGCTTAGAATTGAGTATACTTACTCTTGGTAGTCGGTAATTTTAGGAACAAACCAGATGGATACAAGACTTATGCACCCCTATATATTTCGCTGAGGTGCAATGTTAGGTTTAGAGTATTGTCAATTCCAAAGCATGTTCCATTTGTATCATATCTTGGGTGGATGTGACATCATGGACTTTTGTTGCACGTCTTAGCTACTTGATGCTGTCTAGTAGGTGATTTAGCCCTATTTGGCATAGGGTTTGGCGCACCGTTTCTTAAAGGCGTTGTTTTCTTTAAGCTTCTTATCCCACATCATCAACTGTAAAAGCCTCTTTCCTAATAAGTGAAAAAACAACATACGGAATCTGGAGAGTCTTTCTGGCTTGCCTATTTTGAGCACAATTTGCTCGTTAAATTTACTGGTTTCACCAAAAGTCTGCCCTAGTTCATAAAAAGACTTGAAGAGTCTTCTAGTCATCCAGGGTGGTCGTGACCGTATACCTTCAACGCCACCCTTTATTACTGTTCCGATATATCGGCAGCCCAGACGTTTGGCAAGCTTTCCCAAGTACCGCTCTAGCGGACGTGAGTGTAGTGCTTCTGGAAAACCTCCCTGTACGATAAAGCTAAGGCTGGGATTACCTTCCCGACCACAAAGTGGTTCAAGTGACTCGATGAAAGTTTTCACGATGGCTGGCATGGCATCAGTATATAGGGGAAAGGTCAACAAGACCTGTTCCGCCTGTTGGAACATCTTAATGAGGTTGTCTCTGTCCCTTAAGCGATTCAAATAGGCCAGTTCATACGTGTTGCCGTCAGTCGCCATAAAGCCATTCAGAAAGTTTTCTAGAAGCACTCTTGTATTGCACTCTTTACCCCGAGGAGAGCCATTAAATACTATTAATTTCATTCGCTACCTTATCAATAGGACCGCTTGTTAGTCTGGCGAAACAAAAAGAAGTATGAAAATTAGAAGCATCTCGCCGGTAAATGTCTGCGATTATTTCAACATCCTCTTCATCAGTATCTCTACCTTTTTCCAGCAGAAGACCAAGGCGAGGATATTTCTCATACCTTGGTACGTGATGACATTCATCCCGATATATTCCTATATATGGGAGAACCAATGCTATAAGCTTATCATGTGCTTTTTTGATTAGGGCGCTAGTGAATCCCATGATGATAGGGGATGCGAAGAGCACAAAATCGGAATCGATGAACTCACGGCATACATCAGATGAGCCATCTGCCACCACACATTCTCCCGGAGTTTTCAACCAACAGCCAAAAAAACCAACACAATACCTGATGTCCATCTCTCTTAAGTCTAAGATGTTCACCAGATGATTGTGTGACACCAGTACATCAGAGAGCTTCTTCAAGTAACCGTCAAAAACATTATTATTGGCATCTGGGTTACCGTTCAGGATAGTGATCTTCATTGGTTTCCTGCTTATGCGAAGATAACGATATCTGACCTGAACTCGCTGGTTCCATTTTACGCCAGTAGTTCTGGTAGAACAAGGGAGGGGAAGCTAGATTGGCAAGGTAAACAACCGCTAAATCGTACAGCCTGACTCTCTTCTGACTATCAGCATCCTTGATAGCTCCAAACATACCCCTAAATTTCTCAAAGCTCATGTGCCCATCTCAGGGGGAGGAAAATCTAGCTAGATTTTCAGATATAACAAAAGCCCCTTTTGTTAAGCACCCAGCAAAACGCTACTTTGTGTAATGCGGTAACAGTACAAACCATTGTTACCCGGGCTGTATCCAGAAACTATTGTTATATGGCTGGCTTCTCTGATAATAGCCGATCTTTCATTGTTTCAAAGTTCGGATACATAGGATATGTATAGAGACGCCAATAGCGATTAAGACCAAAATCAATCTAACGACAAAACTCTGAACCGCAAATGCAACTGAAGACCCGATTGTTATCCACAACAAAATAATGGTTAGGACTTTTACCTTTAGTGGAACCCCTTTTCTTTCTAGATAGCTCCTAATGTAATTCCCAAACCACTTGTTGTTTAAGAGCCAACCATAGAATCTTTGTGAACTTCTTGCATAGCATGCAGCAGCAAGTAAAAGAAAAGGAGTGGTAGGTAGCACCGGCACAAATATCCCGATGATTCCCAGCCCCATAAAAAATGTTCCCGCAATAATCAGCAGTATCCGAATCCAAGTTTGCCTTGCTTTTGTCTGGTTATCAATTCCCATAGAGTAGCCAGTATTTTAAACTTTTTGAGTTATTGTTGAACCGACCAATTCTGTAGAAGTCCATATCTAGAAAAAGAACACCAGCCCGGCAATAGCAGCTACAAAGGCGCAGAAGACCATTACCGGAATCATTATCCAAAGAGTTACTTTCTTCTTACCAATGCCCAATGCTCCTATTGCCAGTGCGGTGAGGGGTACGATAAAAGCTGCTGCTTTGTTCAAAGCCGTGTCCGGGATATAAGCCCAGCTATAGGAGTATCCGAAGGGGCCAATCACCAACAACACACTGAATAGCCCGACAATACCGAGAAGCACGGGCATAATAGCGGTGAATACCCCGGCAATCCTGTTTCTGCGGAATACTCCGATAAGGACAAGGACGGCAGCCAAAATAGCCCCCGCAGCAATAAATTGTACCGTCAGGGCGGCACGCACCTTCTGGATTTCCAGCCCGCCCTCTCCCCATATACGGCTACCTTCAGAGTCTATTTTTTGAGCATAAACCGAGTCCGTCTTGCTGATACTGCTGGACTTACCGACACGAGAACCAATTATAATGCCGCACTGCCCGTCGCTGATTATGCTAGAATACCCCTGAGATTGGAAAGACGGATTACTATAAACCTTTTCATCCGACCAAAGCCGCTGACCATCCGGACTTAATCTTTGAGCATAAATTGCCGAATTCTTATTGCCTACCGGAGCACTATATCCTGTCCAGACAATAATTGCGCCACCATCTCCATCAGTTATAATAGCAGAATCTAAAATGCCACTTGTTGTTCCGAAATAATCTTCCGGAATATTCCAAAGCCAGACACCATTTTCATCCCAGAGCATCTCACCGGTAGCGCTGACCCTTTGAGCAAATATCTCCCTGTTCATTATCCTGCGCCGGTCATGCCAGGTGATGATAACCCCACCGGTACCATCAGCAGCCATCTGGGGATGCGACTGCATGTTGGCAGGGTTATAAGAATCTGCTGCATGGTCCTGGCAGACCAGTATTCCCTCTTCTCCCCACATAGGGTTACCTTTATCATCCAGCTTCTGGACGTAAACGTCAGTATCGGGGGTATCGGACCCGGTATCCCAGGCGACAACAAAGTTACCCATGCCGTCGCTGATAACATCATGGTTGTTTCCTTGAGCACCTGCCATTAAAGTGACAATTACTCCG
>CAZMJZ010000042.1:0-10349 GCA_964566845.1 uncultured Dehalococcoidales bacterium
ATTCGTTTGCCGAATAGATACCGTTAAGGTTCTCACCGGGGATATTCAAAAACATAGGTAGCCCCGCACCAGTGCCCAGAAAAACAGCGTTATAGCCATTATTGAGCAACTCGTCTATAGTCATTACCTTACCCACCACTGAGTCCAGTTGAAGCTCTACCCCTAAAGAAGTAACATATTCAACCTCAGCCTGGACAATATCTTTAGGTAACCTGAACTCAGGGATGCCATACATTAATACCCCACCGGCAACATGTAGTGCCTCAAAGATGGTAACACTATGCCCGAGCTTAGCCAAATCAGCCGCCATAGTTAATCCGGCTGGTCCCGAGCCAACCACAGCCACCCGTTTACCGGTTGGCGCTGGCTGGGCTACTGGTGAGTTCATTGACTGCATATGAGCCCGCTCCCAGTCAGCCACATATCGCTCCAAGCGACCGATTGCAATAGGCGCTCCCTTCTTAGCCAGAACGCAGTTAGCCTCACACTGGGTCTCTTGAGGACAAACCCGCCCACAGATACCGGGCAGGCTATTTTTGTCTTTGAGTATCCTCACCGCTTCAGGCATATCACCATCACGCATAGCCTTGATAAAGGCAGGGATATCTACCTCTACCGGGCAGCCATCAATACAGGAATGCTTAGGGCACTGGATGCAGCGGCTTGCTTCAGCTTGAGCCTGCTGAGCACTATAGCCCAAAGCAACCTCGTTAAAATTTCTAGCCCGTAGTTTAGGGTCTTGCCTTGGCATCAGAACTCGGTTCAAGTTAATTTTTGGCATACCTACTCACTCCCAAAACTCTATTCAGGAAAGGATATCCTGTTGGGACTGCCACCGCTCAAAGGAAAGTTTCTCTTCATCAAGGTAGATACGCTGGCGGGCAAAGAGCAAATCCCAGTCCACCTGATGCCCATCAAAATCAGGTCCGTCCACACAAGCAAACTTGGTTACACCGCCAACTGAAACCCGACAACAGCCACACATTCCAGTGCCATCAACCATTATCGGATTCAGACTAACAATAGTTTTAACCCCAAAGGGCTGTGTGGTTTTAGCACAGAACTTCATCATAATACTCGGGCCAATAGCTATTACCCGGTCAATCTTTTTATTACCTTCAAGTAGCTCCTTCAGCGGCTCGGTTACCAGCCCTTTACGAGCATAAGAGCCATCATCAGTAGTAACTATTAGCTGGTCACTTACGCTACCTAGTTCATCTTCCCAAAAAATGAGGTCTTTGTTTCGTGCCCCCATAATGGAAATAACCTTATTTCCAGCTTTTTTCATCGCCCGAGCAATAGGCATTATGGTAGCAACAGCAAATCCCCCAGCAACACAGACTACAGTACCAAATTTCTCTATATGGGTAGGTAAACCTAGCGGTCCGATAAAATCAGCGATAAAGTCACCAGCCTTCAGTAAGGCTAGCCGATGGGTGGTTGTTCCCACCTCCATAAAGACAATGGTAACACTACCCTTCTTCCCGTCCCAATCAGCAATGGTTAATGGAATACGCTCACCTATTTCGTCAATCCTAATGACAACAAACTGTCCTGGCTGAGCCTTCTTAGCTACAGCCGGTGCCGCAACCTTGAAAAGATGAATATTAGGTACCAGGTCTTGCTTCAATAATACCTTATACAACTATTTCTTACTCCCAAATATTCTAACTTCAGTTGATAGCAACAGCATACAACCTTAAGCTATTCTTTGTTAGTATCAGACAAAAACTCCCGCCTTCTTCTGAGCAGAATCAGATTTTAACTGTTCCCTTGGTGGAGATGGTGATGGCGAAATTCTAAACCTCAGGTCGCACTGAAGACACCGCTCTGCCTCACTGATAGCTTCGGTTTCATCAAAACTAAGCTCCACCTCAGCAAAACTACTAAGTCGCTGCTCCACAGGTAGGCATGGTATCGGTGCCCGAGGTCTCTCAGCAAAACCTTCTTCACGCCCCAGGTAGGGGTTAGCCCTCTCGGGGTCAACTAGTGTTTCATCAATTTCACCGCTGCCGCCAAGGTATCTATCAATAGAAACGGCAGCCTTGCGACCAGCAGCAATTGCCTCAATAACCGAGGTAGTTCCTGTAACTACATCGCCAGCGGCAAAAATACCCTCTCTACCAGTAGCCAGCGTTACTGAATCAACCTCTAGATAGCGCCGCCTGATGGTCTTAATACCGTCAACCCCATTAATAAATTCAAGTTCGGGCACCTGACCAACAGCAAAGATGACAGTATCTGCTGACAAGATATGCTCCGAGCCAGGAATAGATTCAACATGAAGCCTGCCCGCACTATCAAACTCAAAAGACCTTACATCAAGGCATTCAACGCCACTGATATGCCCGTCATCACTTACAATTCTGAGAAAAGTATGCGAAGGATGAATGATAATTCCCTCTTCTTCACCCAACGCAATCTCATCAGGGGTAGCCAGCATACCATCTCTAGACTCTAAACAGGCTATATGAACCTCAGTAGCACCCAAGCGCCGGGCAGTTCGGGCACAATCAAAGGCAACATTACCTCCCCCCAACACCACAACCCTTTCCCCTACTTTAACCTCTCTACCTAGACTCACATCCCGTAGGAAAGAAATATTGATTAGCACCCCTTCAAGGTCAGCCCCGGGAATGGGAAGCTTCACACCCCGATGAGCACCGGCTGCTAGCAAAATGGCATCATATCCCTGTCTCAGGAGTTCATGCAGTGACTCAACCCTGGTATTTGTCTTAATGTCAACGCCAATACTCCTTATCTCCTCTATCTCCTTATCCAACACCTCTCTGGACAGACGATACTCAGGAATACCTACTCGCATCATACCACCAGCTACAGGTAAGGCTTCGAAAACGGTGGCACTATGACCAAGTTTAACCAAGTAGTATGCCGTGGTTAGACCGGCTGGACCTGAACCTACGATAGCCACCCGCTTGCCGGTTGAGGGAGCAAATTTAGACCTCTGCTTCCATAACCCAGTATCATGCTCAGCAGCAAAGCGCTTGAGTACCCTTATATCTATTGCCTCATTGAGTTCGCCATGCCGGCACTTCTCCTCACAAAAATGTAAGCAGATATGACCAAGCGTTGCTGGAAATGGAACCTTTTCTCGGATTACAGCCACCGCTTCAGCAAACTTTCCTCCCTTTATCAAACGGATATAGCGAGGGACATCAATACCAGCAGGACAGGCACTCTGGCACGGAATTAGTTTAGCCTCACGCTCAGCGAACTTGATATCCCTATCCGTCAGGGCACCAGTAGGGCAGACCTCAACACACGCCCCACAGAACTTGCACCCTGATTCCTTTAGGGTAGGCGCCTTAGTCCCAACTATAACTCTACCATTTTGAAAGACCAGACCGAGAGCATTAACCCCACGCACCTCTTGGCAAACCCTGACACAGCGAAGACAACCGATGCACATATTGTAGTCGCGGTCAAATAAAGGGTCTTCCCTTCTAACAGGTATTCCTTTATAAACATAAGGAAGGGACTTCTCTTCCAACCCAATATAATCAAATACCTTCTGTAGTTCACAATGTCCATTCTTAGGACAAACAATACAGCGCTCGGTTACCGCTACGCTACGCAAACATATATCAAACATTGAGCATCGCTCTTTACGTTCACAGGTAAGACATACATTAGGGTGCTCGGCTAAAATAAGCTTCAAATTATCTCTTCGTTTTTCCTGAACTTGTGGCGTATTAGTATGAACTACCATTCCCTCAGTAACCTCAGTAGTGCAAGCGGTAGGCAAACCATCAATACCCTCAATCTCTACAACACATAGCTGGCAACCCTCAAACTCCTTTACTGAATTATCATTTTTAATTAGCTCATTACCACGATAGATAAATTCATCAGCCTTCACCTCTCTTGATGAAGATAAATCAGGGTGAGAACATAGGACAGGAATATAAATACCGCTACTCTGTGCTGCCTGCAGTACATTAATGCCTTTCTCCACCCTGACATCAACGCCGTCAATGGTTAAATTAATCTCATCCATCACTTACACCTAAAAATGTAATTCAAGTCTTTGCTTGTTGCCTAATTGCCGTTAAGGGTCAGGTACCAGGTCTTGTCTCAATAATATCTTATATTGCCTTCTCGATCCTCACTGCGCACACTTTGAATTCGGGTATCTTAGCCACAGGGTCAAGAGCTGGGTTAGTAAGCACATTGGTCGGACTCTCAGCAAAATGGAATGTCATAAAGACAACCCCCACCGAGGAAACATCAGTTACTTTGACTTTAGCCATTATCTCCCCTCGCCGAGAGATTACTCTTACCATCTCGCCATCAGTAATGCCTAAAGCTGATGCATCATTAGGATTTACCTCCACGAACCCCTCCCCCAGCAGTTGATTGAGCCCTCTCACTCGTCGAGTGACAGTACCGGTATGCCAGTGATACAGGCTTCGTCCCGTAGTCAGGACAAGTGGATAGGCATCATCAGGAAGTTCCATAGGTGGCTTATACTCCAGTGGTATAAACTTACCCTTACCTCGGCTAAACTGCTTAGTGTGGAGAATAGGTGTTCCTTCATGCTCTTGGGTGGGACAGGGCCATTGCAAACCGTCCTTCTCCAGACGGTTATATGAAATGCCTCCATAACTGGGGGTAATAGAGGCAATCTCTTCCATGATTTGGGAGGGATGTTGAAAATTGAAGCCCCTGCCACCCATCCTTTGAGCAATCTGGCACGTAATCCACCAATCGGGCTTGGAATCGCCTATAGGCTCTATCGCCTTCCTGACTAGCTGAACCTTCCGCTCAGTATTGGTGAAGGTACCGTTCTTCTCAGCAAAACTTGCTGCTGGCAGAACAACATTAGCTAGTTGAGCTGTTTCGGAGAGGAAAATATCTTGGACTACTAGAAACTCTAATTCACTTAACACTTTCCTAACATGACTAGCATCAGGGTCACTTAATACCGGATTCTCACCAATGAGATAAATAGCCTTTATTTGCTTCTGCTGAGACGGTTGGAAAATCTCGGTAAGGGGCAGCCCTGGTGAGGGTGGTAAGGAGCATCCCCATGCAACCTCAAATTTCTTTCTAATATCAGGGTTAGCCACTGCTTGATAACCGGTGTAGACATTGGGTAATGCCCCCAGGTCACAGGCGCCCTGCACATTATTCTGACCTCGCAAGGGGTTTACCCCTGTTGACGGCTTACCAACATTTCCGGTAAGCATTGCCAGATTAGCCGTAGCTATTACATTATCGGTACCGTGAGAGTGCTGAGTAATGCCCATAGAGTAGAGGAGGGTTGCTGGGCTATTGTTAGCATATACTCTGGCGGCTTCAACTACTTTTTCCCTAGCCACGCCGGTAACCTGCTCTACAAAATCCAGGTCGAAGGCTTCGAGTGACTCCTTAAAGGCATCAAAGTTCTCACAGCGCTCCTCAATGAAGTGTGAGTCAAATAGCCCCTCAGCCACTATGACCCGCATCATACCCATGAGCAGGGCAACATCAGTGCCTGGTTTATGTTGTAGCCATATGTCGGCAAAGCGAACAAGGTCAATCTTACGAGGGTTAGCTACAATGAGCTTCGCTCCTTTACGCACTGCCTCTTTTATCTCCAGTCCAACTATGGGGTGGGTCGATGTGTTGTTGGTGCCAATGGCCAGAATACAGGTAGCATCGCGTATTTCATGAATGGAATTAGTCATAGCACCAGCACCAAAGCTCTGAGCTAATCCAGCTACAGTAGAGGCATGACACAGACGAGCACAATGGTCAACATTATTTGTGCCCAGTACTACCCGGGCAAATTTCTGAGCCACATAGTTATCCTCATTAGTGGCTTTGGCTGATGAGATTACTGCTACCCCATTTCCCTTGTAACTAGCTAGCTGGCTGGCAACCAGCTCTAGAGCCTCCTCCCAGGTTGCCTCGGTAAACCTCCCATTTCGCCTTATAAGGGGGGTGGTTAATCGCTCTGGGTGGTGAACAAATTCAGCAATGCCAAAACGACCCTTAACACAGGCTTGGCCATAGTTTACAACTCCATCTTTTTGGGGGGTAACCCACACTACTCTACCCCCCTTAACTTGTAATTCCAACTGACAGCCAACACCACAGTAAGGACAGGTAGTAACCACCTTGCCTTCAGGTAAACCTCTCCACTTCCTGTCCCGCTCCATTAGTGTCCCGGTTGGACAAATATCAACGCACGCCCCACAGGACTCACACCCTGATTCTTCAAGGGTAGGTGCCTTAGATCCAACTATAACTTTACCATTTTGAAAGACAAGACCGAGAGCATTAACCCCACGCACCTCTTGGCAAACCCTGACACAACGTAGGCAACCGATACACAGATTGTAGTCTCGGTCAAAGAAGGCAGCATCCCTCTGTATTGGTAGCCCTTTATAAGTATAGGGAACGTCTACTCCCTCTAGCCCAATATAGTCAACTACCTCCTGTAATTCACAATCCATATTGTCGGGACAAACTATACAGCGCTCAGTTACCGCTACGCTACGCAAACATATATCAAACATTGAGCATCGCTCTTTACGTTCACAGGTAAGACATACATTAGGGTGCTCGGCTAAAATAAGCTTCAAATTATCTCTTCGTTTTTCCTGAACTTGTGGCGTATTAGTATGAACTACCATTCCCTCAGTAACCTCAGTAGTGCAAGCGGTAGGCAAACCATCAATACCCTCAATCTCTACAACACATAGCTGGCAACCCTCAAACTCCTTTACTGAATTATCATTTTTAATTAGCTCATTACCACGATAGATAAATTCATCAGCCTTCACCTCTCTTGATGAAGATAAATCAGGGTGAGAACATAGGGCAGGAATATAAATACCACTACTCTGTGCTGCCTGCAGTACACTAATGCCCTTCTCCACCCTGACATCAACGCCATCAATGGTTAAATTAATCTCATCCATCACTTACACCTAAAAATGTAATTCAGCCTCGGCATTATAATTTACCACTAAGTAGAGTGTAATTCAAGTCTTTGCTTGTTGCCTAATTGCCGTTAAGGGTATAAGATAATAGGCATTAGAAACAACAATGAAGGGGGTGATAGGCATCTCTAAAATAGGATTGGCAAGGCTTGATTAAGCTAATCGGATGGTCAAATAATTTCCAGATTTGGCAGTAAAAAGTAATATTCCGAGGTAATAAATAATGGTCATTGAATTGATTCACATTGGATTTGGTAGCGTGTTAGCTATGAATAAGGTTATTGCCATAGCTTCGCCAAATTCAGCACCTATCAAACGTATTATCCAAGAAGGGAGAAATAAAGGATTACTAATTGACATGACCAGTGGCAGAAGAACAAAGGCTGTTATCTTTACCGATAGCGGGCATATTGTCTTGGCTGCCCTAACCCCAGAAACTATTGCTGGTAGGTTGCAGGCAAGTCGAGAAAGTTCGGTGCTCATACCAGAGCAATATGATGAAAAATACGAGCCATAAAAGCCAAGTCCTCCCCAACTTGTCGACAAAGCCTCTACTCATAGTCCTCTCCGGTCCCTCAGGAGCAGGTAAGGATGCCATTTTAACCAGGATGGAAGAATTGGACTATCCCCTTGAATATATTACCACCGTAACCACACGGCGCCAGCGAGACAATGAAAGAAATAATGTAGACTATCATTTCATCTCAACGGAAAAGTTCCGTGAGATGACTGAGCATAACGAGTTACTAGAATGGGCAAATGTCTATGGCAATTGGTATGGTGTGCCTAAGCAACCAGTCAGACAAGCACTGGATAAGGGACAAGATATAATAGTAAAGGTTGACATCCAGGGAGCAGCTAATATAAAAGAAACCCTGCCACAAGCGGTGCTTATCTTCCTGATGCCGCCATCAGTGGAAGAACTTACCACCAGACTAAAGCAGCGTCCTACTGAGTCAGACTTCAACCTAGACTTACGCCTAAAAACTGCTGAAGAAGAAATAAATCAACTACCCCTGTTTGACTACGTAGTGTTGAACAAGCAGGATGAAATTGACTTGGCAGTGTCACACATTGCGGCTATTATCACTGCCGAAAAGTGCAGAGTAACTCCCAAGGAGGTTACCCTATAAGCTAACTAAAATACCATTGCTAGTAACCAGGCGAACAAGTAACCCAGTCCACCACATATAGGAAAGGTTAATATCCAGGCAGCGACAATATTGCCAGCTACCCCCCAGCGTACTGCTGAAATCCGTCTGGTAGCACCGACTCCCATAATAGATGAGCTTATGCAATGGGTCGTGCTTACCGGGATGCCCAAATATGAAGCTACCTCAACAACGGTAGCTGCTGAGGCTTCAGCAGCAAAGCCATGAACCGGTCTAAGGGTAGTAATGTTTAATCCCAATGTCCTAATCACCCGCCAGCCACCAATAGCCGTCCCTGTGCTAATAGCTAATGCTGATATAACTACTACCCACCATAAATCACCATATGGAATTTCGTTCCACAGAGAAGGTTGATTGTAATAAATCACAAGCGCCATAGTAATGACACCTATGGGCATCTGACCATCATTCTTCCCATGGCTATAAGCCATAAAGGCAGCGGACACAATCTGTAGCTTGCTAAAAATTGCTCGTATCTTGGCTGGAGCTACTCGCCGGAATACCCAAAATATAATGACCATTAGCATAAAGCCACCGATAAAGCCCAAGACAGGAGCGGTAACTACTGCTGACAGCACCCGCTGCATAACGCCCCATTGTATTGCTTCGCCGCCTACTACTGCTACCCCGGCTGCCGCCAGTCCAGCAACAAAGCCATGGGTTATACTTACCGGCAGACCATAGTAGGTAGCTACAGTACCCCAGACAATAACCGCAGCTAAACCAGCTATCACCGTTAGAAATGAGATTGCCCCTGATGCTAAAATCCCCTTCCCAATTGTCATGGCAACCGCCGTGCCAGTAGCAGCACCAGCCATATTACAAAAGGCAGCTAGTATTATGGCTTTTCTGGGCGAAAGAACACGGGTGCCTATTACGGTAGCAATGGCGTTAGCAGCATCATTGAAACCATTAACGATACCAAAGCCAAGAGCCAGGGCAATAATAAGTAGAAAGGGAAAAAGAGAGGGGTCAACCATGCTTGAGGGCTACCCCTTCAAGGACATTAGCTACATCCTCACACCTGTCGGTTGCCTCCTCCATATGCTCGTAAATTTCACGCCACTTGATAACATAAGAAAAATCTGTTGAATCATCAAAAACATCAGCCATCGCTGAGCGGAATACCCTATCAGCCATATTCTCCAACCGATTAATCTCTACACATCGTGGCAGAATTTGTTTTAATTCGGCATGATGCCGCAACTGGGGCATGGCTCGTTCTACTTCAGCCGCCGCCTGAACTATAATATCGGCCAGTTCCTTAGCACCCTGGCTGGGGTACTCTACTTTATAAAGAAGCATGGCATCAGCCGCCGCGTGAATAAAATCGGTTACATCATCCAGAGAATGAGCCAGCAGAGCTATATCCTCCCTATCAAAGGGAGTGACAAAGGTACGATGCAATTGTGCCATAATCTGATGGGTAATAGTATCCCCCTCGTGCTCCAGCCTAGTTATTTCACCTGCTTTTTCCTCGACATTCTCCCAGATATCAATCAGCTCCTTTAGCTTGCGAGCCGCCTTTACCGTATTCTGAGCACCCTGTTCAAAAAGGTCAAAGAACTTCTCCTCACGAGGTATAAAGGGAAACTTAAACAAAGCTAACCCTCCTTTCCAATAAAAGGCGCATTAGTAACAAAAAGATAGAAAATAGTAGCAGAAAGAGAAGAACTATCATCTGCTTCCACTATGAGCTTAAATAAGAGTGATACAAATGTCAAGTAAATAAGGTTGATCAGCAATCCTCCCGTCAGTAATTGACAACCAGCAGAAGGGTGAGTAGAATTCCCCCGATTAAATAAAATGGTTTAACCTAAGTAGCCGAATAAGATATGAATAACAGTGTCCGGCCTAAACCTGGCGATAAGATTTTTCGCCCCCGACGGATTAAGCACCATCACCTAAGACGAATACTGGGTGTCCCTGCCCTATTCAGTGCTGGCTATGGAGATGTTGGCTCCTCTATCTATTATGCCCTGGGCATCGTTGCTCTGGTAGCCCTAGGTGCAACTCCTATTGTACTGGCTATAGCCGGGATTATTTATATCTTTAACGCCCTCACCTATGCCGAGGGTGGGGCTATGATACCTGAAGCCGGTGGTTCAGCTAGCTTCGCTCGGCACGGGTTCAACGACCTGATTGGCTTTATCGCCGGCTGGGCATTAATGCTGAGCTACATTGTTACTATGGCTATTTCGGCTTATACTATTCCCCCTTATCTAAG
>CAZMJZ010000043.1:0-10203 GCA_964566845.1 uncultured Dehalococcoidales bacterium
TCTGATGAGCAAGGAATATGCGAGGTCTTCTCCACCCTGGGCAAAGCTGGAGGCTGTGCCTCTGCCCAACTGGAAGCCATCTGCCGACTCATCTCCCTGGCATTGAGGTCTGGGGTAGATGTCGCATCAGTGGTAAAGCAGCTTCGTGGCATCCGCTGTCCATCTATTGCCTGGGAAGAGGGTAAGTCCATCCTCTCATGTGCTGATGCCATTGCCAGCGTTCTGGAAAAACACATAAGCGGTGATAGTGGCAACGGGAAAGAAAGCTCAAAAGTTGAGGCTGCTCTAACCAGTAAGGATAGTGGCCGGAGTGTAGACACGGTCAAGAATCTTGATGTTACTTTAAAAAGTGAGGATAGTGGTCATGGTTTAGATATGGCAAGGAACATAGCCGGGCAGTGCCCCGACTGCGGCAACCTTCTAGTATATCAGGAGGGCTGCTTCATCTGCCCCACCTGCGGCTATACCAAGTGCTAAATAAAAACTCTTGACAAGATACACGGAAGCGTGTATAATAGTAAGTAGATTGAACTCTTGAGTCATTGAGAGAATTAGAAAGTGACTGTTCTAAAATTTAATTACGGTGCGCCGGAATCGGAGACACAGGCGATGATGAAGACATCCGAACTGATGACCATAAAGCAAGCCAGCGAGTGGGCAAGCCGGTACCTATGTAGAAATGTCACTACCTCAAATATCTCCTACCTAATTCAATATGGCCGAGTAAAAAAAGTAGCAAAGAATGGCAGCACTTTAGTTAGCAAAGAGGAATTGGTCAACTATTATAGCTCGTATATTGTGAAGAGAGAAACTAAATGGATAAGTTCACAGGGTAAAGACTTAAACTGGACTTTGTCTTTTGACTATCTGAAAGAATCCAAAAGAACTGAGCTATGTTAGATATAATTACAAAGATATTACTCGGCGACTCCCAAGAAGTGCTAAAAACACTTGATGCTAGTTCCATTGATTTGATTATCACCTCTCCGCCATACGCTGACAGAAGGAAAAACACTTACGGCGGTATTGCACCAGAACAATATGTTGACTGGTTTTTACCGATAAGCGAGCAGTTGTTGCGTGTTTTAAAGCCGACTGGGACATTTATCTTAAATATCAAAGAAAAAAGTGACAATGGAGAACGAAGCGTCTACGTGCTTGAGCTTATTCTAGCTTTGCGAAATCAAGGCTGGTTGTGGACGGAGGAATTTATTTGGCACAAGAAAAACTGTTATCCAGGCAAGTGGCCTAATCGTTTTAGAGACGCTTGGGAAAGGCTTTTACAGTTTAATAAAACAAAAAAATTCAATATGTACCAGGAAATGGTGATGGTTCCGATCGGGGACTGGGCAAATGGCAGATTAAAACATCTGTCTGAAACAGATAAAATACGAGATAATTCAAAAAGCGGCAGTGGGTTTGGGAAAAACATATCAAATTGGATCAATCGAAATATGGTTTATCCCACTAATGTCTTGCAGTTTGCTACTGTATGCAACAATAGAAATCACAGCGCAACTTTCCCCGAAGAACTGCCAGAATGGTTTATCCAACTGTTTACCAAAAAATATGATTGGGTTTTGGATCCCTTCCTTGGGTCAGGCACTACGGGTAAAGTGGCACAAAGAATGGAGCGCCATTCAATTGGAATTGAAATAATGCCAGAATATGTGGAAATGGCAAAGGCAAAAATAAATACTTTAGAAAAACAGCCATCTTTTTTCGAACATAAGGTCGATATATGAAAAAAATTGACTTAGAACAGATTTATGGATATGTGGAATACAATATTTCTATCTTCCATCAGAAAAGGCTAGATTATATTCAGAACAAAGTTGATCTGCTTAAAATTTTGAAGCAGAAAAACCCATATCTTTTTAAAGCTAAAAACGTATTAACCGCTCAAGATTTGATTAAAGGCTTTCTTGACGCCTTCCTTCAATCACAGGAGGAAACTTTGTTCGGCGATTTTATTGAGGGTTTAGCGTTCTTTGTTTGCGATAAAGTTCATGGAGCGAAAAAATCGGAGCTCAGGGGCATTGACTTGGAATTTGAAATAGGTGATATTATATATGCTGTAGAAATCAAGGCTGGATGGAATTGGGGCAATTCAAGCCAAATCAGGCAATTGCGAGTCAACTTCCAAAACGCGAATAAGGTATTGAGTGAAAAAACGGGCAAAAAAGTCATTGCCATTAATGGATGCTGTTTCGGCAAAGACAACAAGCCAGATAAGGACGGCTACTTGAAATTATGCGGTCAAAGATTTTGGGAGCTTATCTCCGATGACACCAACTTGTACATAGATATTATTGAACCGATAGGGTACAAAGCAAAACAAAAGAATGAGGAATTCCTGGAAAGTTACGCGCAAATTGTCAATAAGCTGACGTCAGAATTTTCGCACAAGTTCTGCGATGATGGGAAAATCAATTGGGTAAGATTGGTGGAGTATAATTCTGGTTTCAAGAAAGTCAAAGGAGACTGATTTATGAATAACGAACAGGATAACGAGAAAAAAGCATTTGTTGTTACTGTTGGAGATATACAACAAGAATCTGTTCGCTTAATCGGAAGAAAGCTAACTGACGAAGAATTATATACAGCAATGAAAGGAATTGACTGGGGTCTATCATTTGATATATTCACTGTGTTTAAGGCTGCGATTGACGAGGCGGTGTATATAAACCGCAAAGCCTAATACATAAGGTTTTAAAGAGTTTAAGTGAACCTCACTGCTTACCTGACGGGAGTATAGATTGGGAAAAGCTAGTGCGGTTTGTCAGTGAAGAGAAAGCCCTAAAGTCTATCTGGAAACCTTGCTAGTTGTCACTTATATTATTAGTTAAGCGTTGCTTCTGGTTTTGGAATTAGCGCTTCACAAGAGCCATACAGTTTGACACATTTCAGCTTCATACTAAACCCCTAACAGAATATGACCTTGGTTATTGCTTTAGCGGTACGGTTAACGCTGAGATAGATAAAGATGACAGGCTTCGAAATTTAATTGTAGCTATGCTTAATAGTCCGAGGAGGTAGAACGAGTTGTCAGCTTTATATTTGACAATCTTAATATTAGATGAGTACAATGGGTTGACTTTTTACTCAGCATAGGGTAAACTACGCAAGGTACGCCAGTAGTAAACCAATAGTCAACAGGATTTGATAAAACTGAGTCCTTCCCCGGGAAGACTCAGTTTTGGTATAGTAAGGAACTTGCGATGAAGATTGCTGTCACTGGTAAAGGCGGAGTAGGGAAGACTTTATTAACGGCTCTCCTTTCCAAGATGTTTTCTGAAGCTGGCTATTCTGTTCTAGCTATAGATGCTGACCCCGATGCCAATCTGGCTGCCACCCTTGGTTTCCCAGACAGTGACAAGATGGTCCCTATATCTGAGATGAGCGCTCTTATTGAGGAAAGGACAGGAGCACGCCCGGGGCAGATTGCACCCTACTTTAAATTAAACCCTAAGGTTGATGACTTACCGGAAAAATATTCCCTAAAACATAATGGGATTAGATTGATGGTGATGGGGCGAATTAAGCGGGGTGGAACTGGCTGTTATTGCCCTGAGGGTGCTTTACTACAAGCCTTGCTCATTCACCTACTTGTGTTTAGAAACGAAGTGGTTATTTTGGATATGGAAGCTGGGATAGAACATTTAGCACGAGGAACAGCCAAGGCGGTAGACAAACTGATTGTAGTAGTAGAACCAGGCAGACGGAGCATTGAAACAGCCCACAGGATTGGTGAACTGGCACAGGATATCGGTTTACTGAATGTCGCCGTGGTAGCCAACAAGGTTAGAAACCAAGCAGAGAGGGAATTCCTGGTTTCTAACCTTCCCCACTTTGAATTCCTTGGCTTTATTCCCTATGACCAATCAATAGTAGAGGCTGACTTGGCTAATCTTCCCCTGCTTGATTCCAGCCAGCAGATTATCAACGAAGTAAGGAATATTTATCAGGTGTTGTTATCAACGGCTCAAGTACAAACCCTGCTAAAATAGAAAGAAGCATAACTACATTCTAGTAGGTATCCCTTAATAGCAAAAAAAATAAATAAAGGAGGTTTTTTGTGGCTTACGATGCAGTAAAAATGAAGGACTGGCAAATTGCAGAAGCGGCTGAAGCCAACATGCCAACCCCAGACGAGTGGCTGGAGAGACTAAAACTGGAAAAGGATGAGATGATTCCTTTCGGGAAGCTATGCCGGCTTGATTTTATGAAAATCATTGACCGCCTCAAAGACAAGCCGGATGGTAAGTATATTGAGGTAACTGCCATAACCCCCACGCCGCTGGGTGAGGGGAAAACAACAACGACAATGGGTATTTTGGAAGGCATGGGTAAGCGTGGACTGAATGTAGGCGGCTGTATACGCCAGCCTTCAGGTGGTCCGACGATGAATATCAAGGGAACCGCTGCCGGTGGTGGTAACGCACTGCTTATTCCCATGACCGAATTCTCCATGGGTCTTACCGGTGATATCAACGACATTATGAATGCCCATAATCTAGCTATGGTAGCACTTACGGCTAGAATGCAGCACGAGCGCAACTACGATGACGAGCAACTGGCTAGGCTCACCAAGATGCGCCGCTTAAACATCGATCCCACTAAGGTGGAGATGGGCTGGATTATGGATTTTTGCGCTCAAAGCCTGCGCAATATCGTCATCGGTCTCGGCGGTCGCATGGATGGCTTCGCCATGCAGTCCAAGTTCGGCATCGCCGTCGGTTCTGAGCTTATGGCTATCCTATCCATTGTCAAGGATTTAGCTGACCTGCGGGAAAAACTGGATAATATAACGGTAGCCTTTGATAAGAAGGGCAATGTCATTACCACGCGTGACCTTGAGGTAGGAGGCGCCATGACCGCCTGGATGCGCAACACAATTAACCCCACCCTGATGTCAACAGTGGAGTACCAGCCTTGCATGGTTCATGCCGGACCCTTTGCCAATATTGCTGTGGGGCAGTCATCAATAACCGCCGACCGTGTCGGGCTGAAGCTGTTTGACTATCATGTTACCGAGAGCGGCTTCGGTGCCGACATCGGCTTTGAGAAGTTCTGGAATGTCAAGTGCCGCTACAGTGGGCTCAAGCCGCATGTGTCAGTACTTACCACCACAATCCGGGCACTGAAGATGCATGGTGGTGGACCCAAGGTAGTAGCCGGTCTGCCCCTGCCTGACTCTTACGCTAAAGAAGACCTGGGACTGCTGGAGAAGGGCATCCCTAACATGATACATCACATCAACATCATCAAGACATCTGGTATCAAACCGGTGGTTTGCATCAATAGCTTTCACACCGATACCAAGGATGAAATAGCTATGGTGAGAAAGGCAGCCGAGGCAGCCGGGGCGTATTGCGCCTTGTCCAGCCACTGGGCTAACGGCGGAGACGGTGCCCTGGAACTAGCTGATACGGTCAAGGAAGCCTGTAAAGTTGAGAATGAGTTCAATTTCCTTTATCCTGTGGAAATGAAACTACGGGAGCGGGTGGAAAAGATTGCCAAAGTGGTCTATGGTGCTAATGGCGTGTCCTGGACCCCTGATGCCGAAGCCAAGGCTAAGAAACTTGAGTCCGATGCTGAATATGATGATTACGCCACCATGATGGTAAAGACTCATCTAAGCCTCACCCACGATCCGGCAGTTAAGGGCGTCCCCAAGGATTGGGTTCTGCCCATACGCGATGTATTGATTTACTCCGGGGCGAAATTCCTCTGTCCCTGCGCCGGGGCTATCAGCCTGATGCCAGGAACCTCATCTAACCCTGCCTTTAGAAAGGTCGATGTAGATGTAAACACGGGAAAGGTTACGGGGCTGTTTTAGCGGAGGATAACTGCTTGAGTTTTAATATTGCTGTAGCTGGAAAGGGTGGTACTGGGAAAACATCTGTAGCTAGTCTTGTTATTCGCTACCTTATCAAGAACGGCGGGGGACCAATTTTAGCAGTTGATGCTGACCCCAATGCCAATTTGGGAGATAGTTTAGGACTTAATGTTAAGAAGACGGTTGGCTCTATGCTCGATGAATTTCAAAAGGACAAGATAAACATACCTTCTGGAATGACCAAGGAGACTTATCTGCAGTATAAACTAAACGAGATTATCGTTGAAAGTAAAGACCTTGACCTGGTAACGATGGGCAGGGGTGAGGGTCCAGAGTGCTATTGTTACCCTAATCTTATCCTGAGGAAATTCGCCGATACACTGGCTGAAAATTATGCTTATACGGTTATGGATAATGAGGCAGGGATGGAGCATCTGAACCGTAGAACCACTCAGAATGTTGACCAGCTTCTTATAATCTCTGACCATTCAGTAAAGGGGGTGCGAACCGTTGCCCGAATAAGGGACCTGGTCTCCGAGCTAAAATTGATGGTGAAAAAGCAATCAGTGATAATCAATTTAGCCCCACCCAAACTAGACCCACTCGTCATTAAGGAACTAGATAGACTGGTAATTAAGCCCACAGCTATAATTCCTGAAGATGAGGAGGTATATCATTATGACCTCAAGCTAAAGCCGCTGGTTGACCTTCCTGACACCTCAAAGGCAGTGATGGCGGTTCGTGATTTGATGGTTAATTTGTAAAGGATTGGCTTACTGTGTCATAATAATTAAGAAAGGGGAGCAAAAATGCCAGCACAAATTATTAGTGGAACCGAGATTGCCAAACAGATTCGCCAGGAGCTAAAGCAAGAAATTGCTGAGCTCAAAGAGAAGTATAATCTCATACCAGGACTAGTCACTGTCTTGGTGGGTGAGGACCCGGCGTCCCAGGTTTATGTCGGGTCAAAGGTAAAGACATGCGAGGCTTTAGGTGTATATTCAGAAAGACACGACTTGCCGGCTGAAACCGGTCAGGAAGAGCTACTAGCTCTAATCGACAAACTTAATAAAGACCAAAAGATTCATGGTATTCTAGTCCAATTGCCCCTGCCCAAACATATCAATGAAACTGAAGTTCTTTATGCCATTGACCCCAAAAAGGATGTCGATGGCTTTCATCCAGTGAATGTAGGCAAACTAATGATAGGAGAGCCAGATTATTTACCTTGCACTCCTCACGGGATACAGCAGCTTCTAATCCGGACCGGGGTTCAGATTGAAGGAGCAGAGGTAGTGGTTGTCGGTAGAAGCAACATTGTAGGCAAACCTATAGCCAATATCCTTCTCCAGAAGAAAGACGGAGCTAATGCCACGGTTACTGTATGCCACACCCGAACTAAGGATATGGCTTTCCACACCAGGAGAGCTGATATACTAATTGTAGCCGCTGGAAAACCCAAGGCTATCACCGCCGACATGGTTAAAGAGGGGGTAGTGGTGATTGATGTTGGTGTTAATAGAATAGGAAAGACCCCGGAAGGCAAGGCTATACTGTGCGGAGATGTTGACTTTGATTCAGTTAAGGAGAAGGCTAAAGCTATTAGCCCAGTCCCTGGTGGGGTTGGCCCGATGACCATAATCATGCTTATGCTAAATACGGTAAGAGCGGCAAAATTGGCTGCTGGACTAGCCTAGTGAATGAGAAAAGTGATGGAGTACGAAATTAATAAAAAGAGCGCACCCGGGAGGAAGAAGGTAGAAATACTGGGAGAAACCTACGAGGAGGGTAAGCCCGAAGATGAGGAACTTGGCAAATGGAGGCAAAAACTAGTCAGCCGGAAAGAGAAGCTCAAATATCTGCAAACTGGCGAGAGATATTGGTATGGAGAAGATTGGTACGGCAGTGAAAAGAGGAGGATTTCAGCTTAGATAAGGGAGTCAAAAATAGCGTTTGCAATTCCTAGCTCTAGAGCTAGGAATTTTTACTTTAATTATGTATAATTAGTGGTGGGAAGGGAGATAAGAAATGCCGTTTGAAATTCCCAAAACATTATATAGCGGTAAGATCAAAGAGATAAAACTGGGCAAGGGCAATAAAGCAGTAACCATTGGCGGGGAGAGTGCTTATCCCTTCTACCTTTTTGAAGGCGAGATGCCAAATCTGCCCAAGATAGCCATGGAGGTTTGGGACTGTGCCCCTGAGGAGTGGGCTGAAGCCGCTTTAAAGCCTTTTACCGGGGTAACCGATGACCCTGTTGCCTGGGCGAAGAAATGTATTGAAGATTATGGGGCAGAACTGATCGCACTACAACTAATAAGCACCGACCCCAATGGGCTTAATAGGGACGCTGATGAAGCTACCGAGGTGGTTAAAAGGGTAGCCGAGGCTATTGATGTCCCCTTAATCGTTTGGGGAACAGCCAATCATGAAAAAGATACTGAAGTTCTAAGAAAGGTCTGTGAGATTTGCCAGGAGAAGGAGCTGATTATTGGCCCAGTGGAGGAAGGAGACTACAAGAAGATTGGTGCCGCCGCCCTTGGTTATCACCATACCGTAATTTCATCATCGCCCATAGACATAAACTTGGCTAAGCAGCTTAATATTCTACTGGGCAATCTTGGTATCCCTGATGAACTGATTGTGATTGACCCTACTGTCAGCAGCATAGGCTATGGTATTGAGTATTGTTACTCGGTAATGGAAAGGGACAGGATGGCAGCATTAACCCAACAGGACGGAAAGCTCCAGTTCCCTATGATTTGCAATCTGGCTAAAGAGGTATGGAAGACCAAGGAAGTTAATATTCCAATGGAGGAAGACCCCAGGCTTGGAGATGCCAAGAAGAGGGGGATTTTAATGGAGTCTATGTCAGCCATGGTATTACTTCTTGGTGGGGCTGATGTGCTAATCATGAGACACCCGGAAGCAATAAAATTAATCCGAGAGATGATAACTGAATTGACAGCTTCCTAAAGTAATCTAAGATGAGGGTTATAAGCATCACAAACTGTCATTACGAGCGAAGCGAAGTAATCTCACTATTGCTTTGGCATGGCGTGACTTGCAATGATAATGAAACAGACTCAAGATTGAAAGGGGGTAAGCAGAATGGCTGATTCAGAAACCAAGAGCATTGATAACGCTAGTATCAGGATGATAGACAAAGCGGCTAGTGATAGGGTTAATACCGCCTTTGATAGGGCTGAAACGATGAAACCCTGCCCCATAGGGTCTGTTGGCAGTTGCTGTAGCAATTGTGGGATGGGACCTTGCCGTGTGCCCCTGCCAAAGGGGAAAGAGGAAACTCCGGAGGAGAAACGAAAGAGAAGAGGCATCTGCGGGGCAACCGCTGAGACCATCGCTGCTCGTAATTTTATTCGGATGGTAGCTGGTGGAGCAGCGGCTCATTCTGACCACGGTCGGGGGGTAGCTGAGCTCTTCTTGGCAGTAGCTAAAGGTGAGGCTCCGGGCTACGAGATAAAAGATGAGCAGAAGCTATTGCAACTGGCTCTGGATTTTGGCGTTGAAATTGGGGAGAGGAGTAACCAGGAAATAGCTATTGATATTGGTGAAATAGCTCTGGCTGAGTTTGGAAAACAGGAGGGCGAGGTTCTGTTCCTAAGAAGGGCACCGCTGAAGCGCCAGGAGATATGGCGGCGGGAGGGGGTCGCCCCCAGGGGCATTGATAGAGAAATTGTAGAGATAATGCACCGAACTCATATGGGGGTTGACCAGGACTACCAGAATCTGCTCCGCCAAGGAGTTAGAGCAGCTATAAGCGATGGCTGGGGTGGTAGTATGATTGCCACTGAGCTACAAGACATCCTCTTTGGCACTCCAGCACCAGTGCTGGGCAGGATAAATCTAGGGGTGCTTAAACGGGATGATGTAAATCTTATCATTCATGGTCATGAACCCTTGCTTTCTGAGATGATTGTGGTCGCCGCACAACAACCCGAGATGATAGAGCTGACTAAATCTAAAGGGGCTAACGGGATAAACCTAGCAGGCATGTGTTGCACCGCCAATGAGATATTGATGCGCCATGGGATACCTCTAGCCGGGAACTTCCTACAACAGGAGCTAGCTATAGTTACCGGGGCAGTAGATGCCATGGTAGTAGATGTTCAGTGTATCATGCAGTCCTTGACCACTGTAGCTGAGTGTTACCATACCAAGATTATCACCACCTCACCCAAGGCTAAGATTCCCGGCGCACTCCATATTGAGTTTGATGAGCACAATGCTATGGAGTCAGCTAAGGCTATAGTTAGGGCTGCCATTGATAATTTCCCTAACCGGGGGATGAATATTGATATTCCTAATGAGCAAACTGACCTAGTGGCTGGATTCAGCCA
>CAZMJZ010000044.1:0-9743 GCA_964566845.1 uncultured Dehalococcoidales bacterium
CTGAGGCTATCATTATTAAGAAGACTAAGCTTGGCGAGGCAGATAGAATCCTTACCCTCTACACCCCATATCTAGGTAAGATTCAGGCAGTAGCCAAGGGAGTTCGGCGCCCCAGGAGTAAGCTCGCCGGACACCTTGAACTTCTCACCCATAGCCAGGTTTCACTAGCCCGTGGCAAGAATCTGGATACAATAACCGGAAGCCAGACTATCAATAGCTTCCTACCGTTGAAAAGCGACCTGCAACTTACCTCCTATGCTCTTTATACCACCGAGTTAGTTAATCAATTCACCGCCGAGCATATTAAAAACAGCCCTTTGTTCCAACTAATGCTTGACACAATGCATCACCTACGCCAGGGCAGTGATAACGAGATGGTCTTGCGTTATTTTGAAATCCAACTGCTTGATGGAGTTGGCTACAGACCTCAACTCCAGCACTGTGTCTCCTGCCGGTCTAATCTGGAGCCCATCACTAACTCATTCTGCCCCAGTGCTGGTGGCATACTGTGCCCTAGCTGCCGCCAAAGTCTCGCTTTAGGCGGACAAAGCCAATCTTTAGCCTATTCCCTTTCCGTAAACGGTCTAAAAGTGCTACGGTTACTCCAGAAGAGCGATTACAATACTATCAATAGGCTAAGATTGACCCCAGAGCTATCCATGGAATTGGAGGGAGTAATAAGACACTATATTAGATACCTTCTGGAGCGAGAGGTGAAGTCAGCCGCCTGGCTGGATACTTTAAATCGCTTCGCTACAAATACTAGTATCTAAGCATTAAACCCTAAACGTCTTAGTCATTAGTGCTTTGTATTTGTTCCGAAAATATAATTCCTTAACCTCCTGTCATCCTGAGTGTAGCGAAGAATCTCTGAGACCCTTCGTTTCACTCAGGGTGACAAAAAGAGGTTGAACACTTACCAATTACCAACCTAACCTCTCCCTGTCATTCTGAGCCCCTTCGCCTACTGTCATTCTGACCCTTCCATTGAAGGGGAAGAGTCTCGTGGCACTCAGGGTGACATTGAAGTGGATGAAGACTTACCACCCTTTTTCATCATCCGTTGGTCCGCCTCAGGCGGATGGGCGTTTGTTAAGAGTTTATAAGTTAGTATTGAGAATTTGCCGGTTCCCTCCTCACAGGTAAGTACTTATGTCGTCACATATCAAAAACCTCACGACTTCTGTTTTACTACCGACGAAAGTTAGCATATAATAACTTATAATATTTGGCTGAGAGTCTGGAACTCCCAGTCTTTTCGCCATATTATAAGGTGAGAGGATAGAGATGACATCCAGATTAGACCATATAGTTCAACAGCGGCGAGAAAAGCTTGCCCGAATTCGCAGTCGTGGCATCGACCCCTACCCTCGTAAATATCGCCGCAGCCATACGACTCAGCAAGCCATAGACTTACTGAAGCAGCAAGAGAACTCCGGTAAAACAGAAGCGCCAGAGGTTAATCTTGCCGGGCGCATCATGGCTAACCGACCTATGGGTAAAATCTCCTTTCTCGATATACACGACAGCTCAGGCAAGATTCAGCTATATTTCCACAAAGACCGCCTTAGTGAGGAAAACCTTGGGCTGTTCAAGGATTTAGATATGGGCGATATTATTGGCGCCAGCGGTAAGCTTTTTCGGACAAAGACTGGAGAGCCTACCCTTGAAGTGGGCAATTTCACTATACTGGCTAAATCGCTTCAACCCCTACCTGAGAAGTGGCATGGGCTTAGTGACATAGATAAACGATACCGGCAACGCTACCTGGACCTTATCGCCAATACCGAAGCTAGAGAAATCTTCCGGGTGCGCAGCCAGATTATTACCGCCATACGCCAATTCCTCAATCAGCGAGGATTTTTAGAAGTAGAAACGCCGGTGCTTCAGCCATCAGCCGGGGGCGCTTTAGCCCGCCCTTTTACCACTCACCACCATACCCTTGACCAGGATTTCTACCTGCGCATCGCCACTGAACTTCACCTCAAGCGACTTATTATCGGTGGTTTTGACAGGGTTTATGAACTGGGTCGCATTTTCCGCAATGAAGGCATCTCCACCAAGCACAACCCCGAGTTCACCATGCTGGAATGCTACCAAACCTATGCCAACTATAATGATGTGATGAATACGGTAGAGGAGATGATATATGAAGTTAGCCAGCAGGTTTTAGGCACCGACAAGTTTGAATTCAGTGGCAATACCCTCGATATCAAGCCACCGTGGCAGCGCCTAGAATTGCGACAGGAGATTATCAAATATAGCGGCATTGACTTTGATAAATATCCTGACACTAATTCGCTCAGGGCTGCGATGTTAGGGTTAAATATTGAGGTTGACCCCCAGAAGGACAGGGGTAGACTTATAGATGAGCTTATCTCCACCTTCGTCGAGCCTAACATAATACAACCCACCTTCCTTTTGGATTATCCGGTAGACATGTCACCCCTAGCCAAGACAAAGCCTGATAATGACAGTCTGGTAGAGCGTTTTGAAGCCTTTGCCGGCGGAATGGAGATTGCCAACGCCTTCACCGAACTCAACGACCCGATAGAGCAAAGACAGCGCTTCCTCAAGCAGCAAAAGGAGCGCCAGGCAGAAAGTGAAGCAGTGGAATCCATTGATGAAGATTTTCTGTTAGCGTTGGAGTATGGCATGCCTCCTACCGGCGGGCTAGGCGTTGGCATCGACCGCCTGGTAATGCTACTAACCGGTCAACAGTCAATCCGTGAGGTTATTTTGTTTCCGCAGCTCAGGGAAAAACTATAAGAGGAGCGTTTATCAAGAGGGAGTTATCCGCTATGTTCAAAATAGGAGGTATATAAAATGGGTTCGATATATTTAAACAGCCTGACACATGAGGGGAGGGAAGAACTTAAAAAGAAGCTGTTAGAAACACAAAAAGGTAAATGCTTTATTTGTGAAGAGCCAATAGACCTGAATATCCATTTAGTTCAGATTGACCACATCATTCCTACCGCAGTTGGTGGCAAAGACGATCCATCAAATTTTGCTATAACTCACTCAAAATGTAACGAGTCAAAACAAGATGCTGATTTGAGGGTAGCCAGAATATTGGCAAGATTTAGCAAAATTCGAGACGCATGTTTAAAAGAAAATAGAGGACCTAATTTGACTGATATTCTCAATAAATACAGTGGCTCAAAATATGATTTACCTTTAGATTATGACGAAAATAATGGGGTTATTAAATATTCACTTTCTCAAATAGGAGATGAGAACATATATGAGGAGAGGGTTTATATAGATAAGTTAAGCAATTTTAAGTATTTCTTTACAGAGCTACCAATCGAATATCTATTTCACGATGATAGGATAAACCCAAGGTCAATCGGCCAAAATATTTCAAAATTGGTTAAAGAGTTTTTCTTGAAACGACCTCAATTACATATTTCCTTAGGCTGGGTTAAGATTGAGGATACTCAAAAGGCAAATGTTAAGATTTTCGATGGTCAGCATAAAGCCGCAGCACAGGTCTTATTAGGGGTTAAAAAGTTACCTGTAAGGATATTTTTGAATCCTGACATTGATACCCTTCTTACTACCAATAGTAATGCCGGAACGACTTTGAGGCAAGTAGCTTTCGATAAGTCTGTGCAAAGACACCTAGGTAGTGCTCTCTATAGAGATAGGGTTGAGCGTTATCAACGAGAGAGGGGGTTTTCTGCCGATGAATTCACCTTTTCTGAGCGAGACCTCATGAATTACTACAGAGGGGAATCACGAGAAATGAAGAAGTATATATTGGACGCTGTTCGAGATTTAATTACCCATTCCCTAGAGAATAAGCTTAAGGAATTTGTCGATTTTGGAGGACGAGCCAAAGAAAAGCCTCTTTCATATAGCACAATAGAAAAGACATTTTACTCCTTTTTCATTTGCCAAGATGTTTTGGATACGCATATTAACTACCGATTAGAGGAAGGAGAAAATCCAAGATATTTGGAAGAAGAACAAATACTCACGCTAATGAATATCATAGCAGAAGAGATATTTATTGGAAAGTTTGATCCAGACATTGGGACTTACAGAATTGAAAATAGAGTCCAAAAAGGAGAAGATATACCAGATAGTCATCTAAGAGCTTATAGAATGAGTAAAGAAGAAATACTTTACAATTGGCTTCGATACATAGAACAAATAATAAAAAATTACTTTATTATGCAGGGAAAGCCTATACAAGAAAAGAAGCTTTTTCAATATCGATTTCCAGAGCCACTTTGGGAGCGGATAAGAGTTTTTGTAACAAACTTGGCAAACTTGCCTCTATGGGTGAACCTAGGACTTTCTTTAACAGTATTCGGCGGAAAGCAGAATTATGAATTTTGGCAAGAAGTGTTTGAGAATGGCAAAACACCTCTAGGCTTTCAGGTTTTAACAAAGCCTTTGGATTTAATGGAAATGATTAAGGAATGAGCGGGCATATGATACAGACTATACGGCTCGCGCCGTTTGCCCAAATTCTGATGTAGCCAAACCTTTGCACATGTGGAAAGGTTTAAAGGGGAAAACATAATGAGAGTTAAAGAGAGGCGAAGCCTCTCTTATACAAACAATTCCCCTTCCCCTTGTTAAGGGGAAGGGGATAAAGGGGATAGGGTTAATAAACAAATTATGCTTGACCTGTTGGTAATGCTACTAACCGGTCAGCAGTCAATCCGTGAGGTAATCCTGTTCCCCCAGCTCAGGGAGAAGCCATAAGGGGCGGAAAATGTCGCTTATACCAGCTTTTAAAATTGGTTTATGGAACGCCTGGATACTTCAAGTTTTATTTCTTCTAACGTTGAGTGCCCCAGATTTGCTAATGAGCAAAGAAGCAAAAGAAAGAACTAAAAGGGCGACCCAATCCGTACCGTTCAGTAGGACTGAGAAGCTACTGGCTTATTCTACCCATGTAGTCATTATGCCTTTTGCTGTTATCTACTCTATCTTTCTACCGCTAAAGATAGGAACAGTATGGTTATACGTAGGTCTTCCCATTTTTACCCTGGCACTAGTTATGACGGTAATGACTAGTATCAACTTTGCTACTACTCCACTTGGTGAGCCGGTTACCAAAGGGGTGTACTGTATTTCAAGACACCCTATATACTTAAGCGGCTTATTGCTGTACATCGGCATAGGCATAGCCTGTGCTTCCTGGGTTCTTATGCTATGCGCAGTGCTATGGATAGTCCTGTGGCAAATTGTGGTACCCGCCGAAGAACGCTTCTTGCTTGAGAAGTACGGCGATGCCTATCGTGCATATACGAATAGGACTCCAAGATGGATAGGAATACCGAAATCGTGAGAGAAGTGATTAATATGCCCCTTCGACTAACAGCGATGAGAAACCAAATAAGAAGAGTGAAAGAGAGGTCGACAGAGTCGCTATCCTGAGGCGAGTCGCCGTGGCGACCTCTGGCGAGCGAAGCTTCAAATACACCTGTAGGGAGTTGTAGAGGAACGAAGTCCCTCTTATAAAACCCATTCCCCCTCTCCTTTGAGGGAGAGGGGTTCACCCTGAAGGGTTCTCCCTGAAGGGGATAAAGGGGGAGAGGTAGATAAGTAACTATGCTTGACCTGAAGTTTATCCGAGAAAATATAGACCTGGTGCGGCAGGCAGTAGCCAACCGCCAGGATACGGCTCCGCTGGATGAAATTTTGCAGCTTGACCTGGAGCGCCGTCAGAAGGTATTTGAAGTGGAAAGCCTCAGGCATGCTCGAAAGGAGGCTTCCCGGGAAAGGAAAGCAGAGACTATAAGCGAGGGACGTGGTCTGCGTGCCAAGATAAGAGACATAGAAGAGGAGGTGCGAAGCCTAGATGAGCGACTGGAGGGGGTGCTTTTGCAGGTACCCAATATCCCTCATCCCTCGGTACCTTTAGGTAAGGACGAACGGGATAATATAGTGGTTCGTTCTTGGGGGGAGCTGAAAAGCTTGGACTTTGAGCCAGCTCCCCACTGGAAACTGGGTGAATCTCTGGGCATCATTGATTTTGACAGGGGAGTAAAACTATCAGGAACCCGATTCTATGTGCTCAATGGATTAGGCGCCCGACTCCAAAGAGCCCTCATTTCCTTTATGCTGGACCTCCATACCACCAAGCATAGCTACAAGGAGGTATATCCGCCATTTATGGTCAAGAGAGAATGTATGGTAGGCTCGGGCAACCTGCCTAAATTTGCCGACAATTTATATCACGATGAAGAGGATGACTTATGGTTCGTGCCTACGGCTGAGGTGCCAATTACCAACCTCCACCGTGATGAGATTATACCACCTGGCATCTTACCCTTATATTATGTCGCCTATACCGCCTGTTTTCGCCGGGAAAAAATGTCAGCCGGAAAAGACAGCCGAGGCATAAAACGAGGTCATCAATTTGATAAGGTAGAGCTATATAAATTAACCGAACCTCTCGCCTCTGACCAAGAACTGGAGAAACTGGTAAACGATGCCGAACAGGTTTGCCAGAAGCTGGGGCTTCCCTATCGCGTTTTGCAGCTTTGTACCGCCGACCTGGGCTTCGCTTCCACTAAGTCCTATGATATTGAGATGTGGGCTCCTGGCTGTGATGAGTGGTTAGAGGTAAGCTCCTGCTCCAACTGCGGTGATTTCCAGGCCCGGCGGGCTAACATTCGCTACCGACCCTCCCCTGACAACAAACCACAGTTTGTCCACACTCTGAACGGCTCAGGACTAGCCCTGCCCCGGGTGCTTATCGCCATTATGGAGAACTACCAGCAAGCCGATGGCAGCATCCTAATCCCCGAAGTCCTCCAGCCCTATGTTGGGGAGAAGGTGATTAGGTAGAAGCAAAAAATATAATACTAGATAATTCGTCAGGTTGAGATTTAAGCCTTGAGGAGAAGATTAAGCTGGCACTACCATATTTGGGGGGGGAATTAAAGCGAGGTTCATATGAAAGAGATAACCGAGCAAGAATATAGGGAGTTTATCAAAGACCGTCAGGAGATTACAGTAGATGGCACTAGAGTGAAGCTAATCGAGGGTAGTCAGATCAAGCTTTACGAACCTAAAGACTTCGCCCTTGAAAAGACTACTGTATGGTCTTTTGAACACCGTGGGAATTGGGCAACACACAGAGGAAACTACAGAGGTAATTGGGCACCGCAAATCCCTAGAAATATCATCCTCCGCTATTCACAAGTAGGTGATGTGGTCTTAGACCAGATGGTAGGTTCTGGAACAACGCTAATAGAATGCAAACTTTTGGGAAGAAACGGTATAGGGGTTGATATAAACTTAGACGCTTTGATGGTAGCCTATAACCGGCTCAATTTTACCTATGTCCTCCCCAAAGAGCAACAAGTTGCTACACAAAAATTATATCTTGGAGATGCGAGGAACCTAAATCCAAGTGTGATCCCTGACGAAACTATTGACCTTGTAGCTACCCATCCGCCATATGCTAACATAATACCCTATTCTAGAGAGCGAGAGAATGGAGACCTTTCACGAGTTCATAGCATAGGTGAATTCATCTCTGAAATGAGTGATGTAGCAAAGGAGTGCTTTAGGGTCTTAAAGCCTGGTAAACATTGCGCTATCCTTATCGGTGATACCCATAAACATAAGCATTATGTGCCTATAGCCTTTAGAGTGTTAGACGTATTTCTAAATGAGAGGTTTATCTTGAGAGAAGATGTAATTAAAGAGCAATGGCATACTCAAACGATGCGAGGACGGTGGAGAGAAAGTTACGATCACGATTTCCTGCTCACGTACCACGAGCATTTGTTTATTTTACGAAAGCCAGATATAAACGAAAAGCTTTCAAAATTCAAAGATAGCATGAAGTTACAGGAGTAAGGGTTGCTAAATTTTATAAGAATCTTATTAAAGGTTGTGTTACTTTTCCAAAACATTTTCTTAATGGGGATGGGGGGTATTATTGGTAGGAATGGCATCCCAATCTACACAACGCAGTCCGGTGTGGAAATTTTCGTGGAAAAAGGAAAGAAGGCACAATCTCCCTATGATTTTAGGGTTAGATTTCGTGAACCTGGTAAAAGGGAACGGACACCTACTCATGTGCACTTAATTGTTGAGATGTATGTCAAAAATGCATTTAATCCTAAGTTAACCCTTGAACTCAAGAACCACATCCTTGACGTATTCAGTAAGATCCAACCGATTAACTATTACCCTCCACACTTGCAAATTTTTAAGACTGAACATGTAGAGCCATTTGTCGACCTAGATAAGGTGGGAGAATTCAGCGTAGAATTTATGCTTGTTACGACAGAGCTAATCATGATCCAAGAGAAAACTAACTATCCACGTGGTTCTTTGACTCAACGACTTTATTCTGATTTTGGGGTTAAAGACAGGTTTTCAGTAATTCAGTCTGCCGTCTTTCGAGGAGGATGAGTGTAGGCTAAATTATGCCAGGCTTTGAAAGAGTTTCTGATTTTAAGATGACCGGTGACCAGCCCTGCAGCTCACGCTTTGAAGTTCTACCCTTGCTCAGAGACGAAGTGGGATTCGAACTTTCTGCTATCTTTATTAGCTTGGAGTTTTCCTCGCCAGAAAGTTCGATAATAAAGATTCCTTGCCCACATTATTTCGGAGTTTTCCCTGCCAGATAGCTCGATAATAAAGATTCACCGCCCAAAGAGTCGCTGAATTGCGACGTGCTACTCCAACCCTCTTCCAAATCGAGGGTATGCTATAGAACTCGCGCCAAACCCAGTCACGCCCCTTTTGCAGCGTCTCTCGTGACATTTTCTTTGGCTCAAACACGATGTTAGACTCATACTGTGACCAGTCCTTGGTGACTATTCGACCAGCCTTATCCAAGGTTTCGCAGAGAGCGGTGCCCGGATACGGCACAGGCCAGGCAAACTGTGCGCTCTCTAGCCGCATTTTCTGGGCAAAGCACAGGGTGCGTTTGAAAACATCTTCATCGTCTTCGTCCAAGCCAAGGATAAAGAAGCCATGGATAGCAATACCGTGAGAGTGGACCTTTCTGATCACATCTTCGTATTCGTCTACTACGTTGATTCGCTTGCCTACCGCTACTAGATTGGCTTGGGATAGTGACTCAAACCCGAGGAATAGGTCGATGCAGCCACTAGCGGCTGCCAGTCTGAGTAGCTCGTCATCTCTGGCTACAGTGACCGAGGCCTGGGCGACCCACTTTATCTTGTAGGGAATAAGAGCACGAAAGAGTTCTTTGGCGAACTTTGGGTTGCCGACAATGTTATCGTCAACGAAACCAATGAGTTTCCTTTTGTTGAATGTTTCAATCTCCTTGATGATTTCTTCTACCGGGCGGCAGCGATAAGTATGGCCGAAGAAAGAGGTAACTGAGCAGAAGGAGCAAGAATAGGGGCAGCCTCTAGTAGTTGAGACTGTGTGCCTGGCGAAGTACGCCCCCTCGGTGAACAAGTCTCGCCGGGGGATAGGTAAGCCGAGCAAGCTGGGTCGCTCATGCTGCCGGTACATCCTTTGTAGCTTATTTGCCTTGAAATCCTCGAGCAAATTTGGCCAAATTCCCTCGGCTTCCCCGATGACCACGGCATCGGCGTGCTGACTTGCCTCTTCGAGCATGACGCTGGGATGCATGCCCCCTAAGACGACCTTCACTCCTCTCGCTCTGAAGATATCGGCGATTTCATAGGCACGTTGTGCCGTGATAGTGAGTGCCGTGATCCCCACCAAGTCGGTTTCCTTTTGGAAATCAATAACTGTGACATTCTCGTCAGTTAAGGAGA
>CAZMJZ010000045.1:0-9474 GCA_964566845.1 uncultured Dehalococcoidales bacterium
TGGGTGGGTAAGAGCCAAGGCACTGAGATTTCCTTTACCCTTAACCACCATGGAGTAGATGATAAGGAAATCAGGGTATTTACCACCCGCCCCGATACTCTCTTTGGTGTTACCTTTATGGTTCTGGCTCCAGAGCACCCGCTGGTGGCTAATCTAGCCTCGCCTGAGAAAAGGGCTGAGGTTGAAGACTACGTGGCACAGTCACAGCGCCAGACTGATATAGAGAGATTAGCAACTGAGAAAGAAAAGGACGGCGTGTTTATCGGAGCTTATGTGGTAAATAGGCTTAACCGGGAAAAGGTGCCTATCTGGATTGCTGATTATGTATTGATGAGCTACGGCACTGGAGCAGTGATGGGGGTGCCAGCTCATGATGAGCGTGACTTTGCTTTTGCTAAAAAGTATAACTTACCCGTTAGACTAGTAATAGCTCCGCCCGGATGGCATGGTGAGGAGCTTGACGAGGCATATACTGAGCCAGGCGTTATGGTGAACTCAGGAAACTTTGGTGGGCTTTCCAGCCAGCAGGGAATAGAGGCAATCTCTGGTTTTCTGGAGGAGAAGGGTTGGGGGAGACGAATGGTAACCTACCGTCTTCGCGACTGGCTCATCTCCCGCCAGCGTTACTGGGGGGCGCCAATACCTATGATTTATTGCCCTAAATGTGGTATTGTCCCTGTCCCTGAGGAAGACCTACCCGTGCTGCTTCCTGAGGATGCTGAGTTTAGACCTACTGGTGAATCCCCGCTGAAATACAATGAAGGTTTTGTCAATACTACTTGCCCTCGTTGTTCCGCTCCAGCCAAGCGAGAGACCGATACTATGGATACCTTTATGTGCTCCTCGTGGTATCTTTTGCGCTATGCCAGCCCCAATTGTAATACGGCTCCCTTTGATGCTGACAAGTTAAGGTACTGGTTACCAGTAGACCTATACACCGGTGGTGCCGAACATGCCGTTATGCACCTACTATATGCCCGCTTCTTCATTAAGGCGCTTCAGGATATGGGACTGGTTGATTTTGATGAGCCGTTCACTCGCTTGTTTAACCAGGGGGTCATTATTGTTGAGCGCCAGAAAATGAGTAAATCACGGGGTAATGTGATTACCCCCGATGAGTATGTCTCTGAACTGGGGGCTGATGCCGTACGTGCCTACCTTATGTTTGTGGCACCCTGGGAGAAGGGCGGCGAGTGGGATGACAGTGGCATTAGCGGTGTAAGCCGCTGGCTTAACCGGGTGTGGAATCTGGTGTTGGAAATCTATGAAGTCTATAACCTAGATCAGTCAGTACATCCTGACATCACGCAAGGACTAGAGCAGGCTTTAGAGCGTGATACCCACCAAACCATTAGGAAAGTAACTAATGACCTAGAAAAGATGCGCTTTAATACCATGATAGCGGCACTCATGGGATTCACCACCCGCCTAAACGGAGCAAGAGAAGGACGCTCGGTTAGCAAAAACGCTTTGAGACAATCTATAGATACCCTGCTCCTACTTTTGGCACCAACGACTCCTCATCTGTCAGAGGAGCTATGGCAGCGGACAGGGCATGATTACAGCATTCATAATCAAAACTGGCCTGAGTGGGATGAGGCGCTGGCTAGGGATGAAGAGATTACCCTGGTGGTTCAGGTTAATGGCAAGTTGCGTGACCGTATTGCTGTACCAGTGTCTATTACTGAGGCTGAAGCTAAGCAACTCGTGCTGGAAAGGCAACGGGTAAAGGCTTACCTGGAGGGTAAGAAGATTACTGATATAATATATGTCCCGGGTAGACTGGTAAATTTGGTGGTGCGATGAAAATCACCTTTATCGGTTGTGGGATTATGGGAGAGGCGATGCTATCGGCTATTCTGGACAAGGGACTAAGCCTGCCACAGGCAATCTCGGTTAGCGATATTAATGAGGCTCGGCGCCGGCATCTTAAGCAGAAATACGGCGTTGAAGTAGTGAGCACTAATCCGGGAGCTTTAACTGGAAGGGATATTATCATCCTAGCGATTAAACCACAAAATTTAGCTGAGGTTATGGTTGAACTTAGCGGTAAACTTAATTCGTCACAACTAGTGTTATCAATCATTGCTGGGGCAAGAATTAATAGTTTGCGTATTGGGCTGAAGCATGATTGCATAGCTCGGGCTATGCCTAATACACCAGCCCAGATTGGTGAAGGGATAAGTGTGTGGACACCCACCGCTGAGGTAACTCAGCAACAAAAGGTATGGGCAGGCTCTATTCTCGGGGCTATGGGCACCGAGATTTATATTGATGATGAGAAGTACATTGATATGGCTACAGCGGTCAGTGGTAGCGGTCCGGCTTATATCTTTCTTTTTATGGAGTCATTGATTGATGCTGCAGTGAATATTGGTTTGCCTCGTGATATGGCGCAGGAGTTGGTGTTACATACGGTGCTGGGTTCAGGACACTTTATCCAGAAGTCAGATAAACCACTAGCGGTACTACGGAAAATGGTTACCTCACCTGGCGGCACTACAGAGGCGGCACTAAATAAATTGGCAGAAAAAGACTTCTCTAATCTTATAGTACAAGCAGTTATGGCTGCCTACAACAGAGCTCAAGAGCTGGGTAACAGATGACAGCTTCCTTTTGCTTCATTACAGTATTATGTTATGTATTTACCTTCCTAATTATAGCTCGATTTATAATGTCTCGGTTTTCGCCGAGACCAACTAGTCAGTCGGCTATCATTCTGTGTTAGGATTACTGAGCCGTTTTCAGCATCCCAGCACCGCATTATTCCTGGGGCAGGTATATTTGATTTTCCCATATTTATAGCTATCATAATACTTCAGCTTATTACCAACATATTGCCTTGAGGTGCCTGAGCCACTCTCAATTATATTGAAATATTTAAACATTTTAATATAACTAGTATTGACACATTATGCTATACTGATTATAATAAGGATATAAACCAGGGGTGGGCCTTGAAGAGAGATGGAATGAACAATGAGATAAATGCTGAAGAGAAACAATTTATAGAAGAAGTTGGTATTGTCTCTGAGCAGACTGGCTTGCCCCGAATGGCTGGCCGTATTCTCGGCTGGCTTCTTATCTCCGAACCACCGTACCAATCTACCGTCCAAATAACCGAGGCCCTGATGGCCAGTAAGGGTTCAATAAGCACTGCCACCCGCCACCTCATCCAGATTGGCTTGATTGAGCGGCTTAGTCTTCCGGGTGTAAGGCATGACTACTTCCGCATCCGGTCCGATGCCTGGCAGCACATGATAAAACGTGGACTTGAAGACGAAATTAAGATGTTCCGTCACCTTGCAGAACGTGGACTGGAAGTGTTGTCAGAAAAAGCTCTCCTGACCCGCCTAAATCAAAAGTGGTTAGAGGAAATGTATAATGTGTACACCTTTCTGGAACGGGAGTTTCCCATCCTTCTGGAACGCTGGGAACAAGAACATAAGGAAAAGCAATCATCCAACGGGGTAACCCACCGGAAATGAACAAATTACTCTTTTTAATTGGGAGGCTTTGAAATGAGAAGATGGCAAACTTTGGCTGTTTTACTTCTTTGCCTGGTCTTATCTGGGACTACAGCTTGCGGTGGTAAAGGTGGTGATGAAGCGTCCCAGCAACTGGCTGATGTGGTGCTGGGTGATTTAACCATTAGCGTTAGCGCCAGTGGTAATATAGCTGCTTATAATGAAACAAACTTGGTTTCTAGCACTGGCGGTAAGGTAGACAATCTCTATGTTGAGGAAGGTGATAAGGTTAGTCAGGGTGATGCCCTTGCCAGGCTTGATACAGGTCCTCTGGAACTTTCCTTAGCTCAGGCAGAAACAGCCTTAGCTCAGGCAGAATACAATCTAGATAAAACTGAAGACCCATATTCAAAGAAGGAAATTCGTGATGCCCGGGATGATGTAGAGGATGCTGAGGAGTACCTGAATTATGCCAAATCCATGCTAATACAAGCTTATCTGGACCATGATGAAGTGGCAATTAGTCAATGGGAGGCTGAAGTATATCTTGCCCAGATAAATCTGGGCATAGCTGAGGATACATTAGATGCGATGTTATCTGCACCTGACGATGATGTGATAGATATAATGGAAATGCAGGTAAATGCAGCCGAGCAAGCTCTGGCTGAAGCCCAGAAGCAACTAGATGAAGCAACTTTTACCGCTCCATTTGATGGAGTAGTAGCTGGTGTATATGTTGAGGAGGGGGATATTATTGCACCAGCAATGCCAATCATTTATCTAATCGACCTCACCAGTATGGAGCTTAATGCTGAGGTGGATGAGATAGACGTCCCTGACGTAAAGCTAGGGCAAAAGGCTATTATTGAGGTAGATGCCCTACCGTCCATTCAGCTTGAGGGCACAGTTACTCTAATTGGCTCGCTGCCAATTGTGGAGGCTGGTCTGGTTCTATATGAAGCCAAACTTGGCTTTGATGTTCCCCAAGGCTTGGAACTGAAGGTTGGCATGAGTGCTACCGCTGATATCATAATCAACCAGCGGACTAATGTTATGCTGGTGCCTGATAGGGCTGTTATCCGGGATACCCAAGGCAATCCTATGGTTCGGGTTATGGTTAACGAGCAGATTCAAGAAAAATCTGTAATCGTCGGAATAAGCGATGGCTATCAGACTGAGATTATCAGTGGGCTTCAGGTAGGAGATATAGTAGTGGTTGAGACGAAGGCAAAACCGACCGAGCCAGGGGGATTATTTCCCTAGTAGTTAGCCAAGTATATATTAACAATCATAGGTAGATAATATGATTGAGTTAGAAAACATCACCAAGATTTATCGCATGGGGAAGGTAGAGGTCCCTGCACTGCGAGGGATAACCCTTGATATCAAAGAGGGGGAGATAGTTGCTATTATCGGCGCTTCAGGTTCGGGCAAGTCTACACTGATGAATATCATCGGTTGCTTGGACCAACCTACTTTGGGTAGATACATCTTTAACGGGGCTGATGTCAGCCGACTCAGCGATAACCAGCTAGCTGAGATGAGAAATAAAAAACTTGGCTTTGTCTTTCAGACATATAATCTCTTATCTCGTGCCAGTGCCATAGCCAATATAGAGCTTCCCCTTATCTATGGAGGGAACCGTCACAAACACCAGCGGGCTATGGAGGCACTGGAACGCGTGGGATTAAGCCCAAGGGCTAAGCATAAGCCTACCGAGCTTTCGGGTGGCGAGCAACAACGGGTAGCCATAGCCCGGGCACTGGTCAACAACCCGGCTCTCATCTTAGCCGATGAGCCCACAGGCAATCTTGATAGCGTCTCTACCACCGAGATTATGTCTATTTTCCGCCAGCTTAACCAAGATGGTATCACTATAGTTATTGTGACTCACGAGATGGATATTGCCACGCAAACTCGACGCGTTATTCGCCTTTATGATGGAAAAGTTATCAGTGATGAGAAGGTTACTTAGACAATTACTTGCTATTTCTGGCTAGGGGAGATTGGAAATGAAGTTTATTGAGTCCTTCATTATTGCCATCAGGTCCCTATTCGCTAATAAGTTACGCTCTGTATTAACGATGCTGGGTATTATCATCGGTGTTGGTGCAGTAATCGCCATCATGGCGGGGGGCAGGGGAATGGAAACTTATGTTACCTCTACCTTGGAGGACTTGGGCACGGATGTATTCTATGTGCAGCCCACTAACCCAGACGCACCGGGCGCGGCGGCAATGACACCCGGGTACGCTACGCCCAATCTTACCCTGGATGACGCTGAGGCGATAGCTCGTATCCCCTCGGTGCTGGGGGTAGCCCCGACAAACGAAAACTTCGTTGAGTTGACCTTCGGTAATGAAAATATCACCTCTGTAATAGAAGGCACTACCCCCGAATTTCAGGAAGTGGGTAACTATGAGATGGGCTCTGGGCAGTTTATCTCGGAGCGGAATGTAGCCTCAAGGGACAATGTGGTGGTGCTGGGGAGCAAAACAGCTGAAGACCTGTTCGGTGATGAAGACCCCCTGGGGCAGAAGGTCAAAATCAAGGGGAAACGTTTTACCGTTATCGGTGTCCTGGCACTCAAGGGTGGTAGTATGTTTGGATTTAGCATGGATGAGATGGTGATCGTACCGATAACCACCTACCAGACCCGTCTGTTTACCCAGCGTACCTCCAGTGGGGAAGATGCCGTCCAATCAATTGGGGTTCTGGTCTCCAGTCCTGAGGCTATGGATGATGTAAAATCCGAGATTGAGACTACCCTAAGGAAACGCCACCGTATTGATGAGGATGAGAAGGATGATTTTACCATCATCAGCATGGAGCAGATGATCGGAGTCTTTACTGATATAACCGGCGTCGTATCCATATTCCTGGCAGCTATTGCTAGTATAGGACTCCTAGTGGCCAGTATTGGCATCATGAACATCATGCTAGTATCAGTAACCGAACGCACCCGGGAGATAGGTATTCGCAAGGCGGTCGGTGCCAAGCGAAGGGATATCCTGCTTCAATTTCTGCTTGAAGCAGCGGCGCTCAGCCTGATCGGCGGCGCCGCCGGTATTGCCTTCGGCTGGACGTTAGCCGTTGCCATATCCTCTATTGCTGGGCTTGCCGGGTTTCCGCTGCAAGCGACTTTATCTCCCATCCATGTTATTATTGCCGTCGGGGTCTCGATTTTTATTGGGCTTGCCTCCGGTATGTACCCGGCAATGCGAGCCTCCCGACTAAATCCAATTGATGCTTTACACTACGAGTGACAAAGATGAATTGGCTTGATATAGTCATTATCGTGGCTATCGCTATTCCTACCATCATTGGTCTGCGAGTCGGCATCATAAAAGCCGCCTTCTCTCTAGCTGGAGTAATAGCCGGTATCATCCTAGCCGGGTTCTACTACATTCCCCTTTCAGAGCGACTATCCTTTATTTCACCGCCTAGTGTGGCTAAAATCGCTGCCTTTGCCATCATACTAATTGGACTAATAATAATTTCTTCCGTGGTTGCCCACTTACTGAGGCGAGTTATCTCTACAATGATGTTAGGTGGGGTTGATCGGGTTGGCGGCGCTATCCTTGGTTTTGTGCTCGGGGCTTTATTCTTGGGCGCCTTGTTAACCACCTATATCAATCTATTTGGTAGAGCCACAGCTATAAATGAATCGCATCTCACCACAATATTATTAGATGGCTTCTCTCTGGTGCTAGCTCTGCTCCCTGAGTCTATACGCTCTTTCTTTATAACAATGCCCGGTAACGACGTTTTATAAACTAATGATTAGATGTATTAATATGTGCCTTCTACCGGCGTTTCACCCGGATGTAGGCTGCGCCACTTATCAAGTAGTTGCTCACGACTTTCCACATGGTCTGGATCAGGCTCACAGGCCTCTACAGGGCAAATCTCAACACACTTCGGTGATTCAAAGTTGCCGACGCACTCAGTGCATTTATCAGGGTCGATTGCATAGATTGTCTCCCCTTCACTGATAGCTTGGTTTTGGCACTCCGGCTCACAAGCTCCGCAACTTATGCACTCGTCTGTAATTTTGTATGCCATTCAATATACCTCCTAAATTTGTTCCTTAAGAAATTGACCTTTTTTGTGTTTTACATTTTACTCTGAGCCTTCCTCCTTAAAGCTACTGCCACATGTTGAGGCACAAGGTCTTCAATGTTACCCCCCAGCCTCGCTGCTTCCTTGAGCAGGCTGGAGCTAAGGAACTGATATTTTAGAGTTGACATTAAACAAACCACCTCTAGCTCAGGAAACAAATTTTTATTCATCATTGCCATATCGAATTCCTTCACAAAGTCACCACTCATTCTCAGCCCTCGCACTATCACCCGCGCCCCTACTTTTTTGACAAAATCAACAGCCAGCCCACTAAAGGCTTCTACCTCAACATTGGGTATATTGACTATTGCCTGTCTTGCTAATTCTACTCTCTCCTTCGTAGTGAATAAAAGATATTTATCTGGGGTATTATAGACCCCAATAACCAGCTTTTCAAAGAGATTAGCTGCTCTGGTAGCAATATCAAGGTGCCCATTAGTTATTGGGTCAAAGCTGCCTGGATATATAGCAATAGTCAAGAATCACTCTCCTTTTGGAATACGGCAATACAACTATCACCGTGGCGGCGCTCTTTAATGATATTTAATGTAGCATAGGTTGAGTTTAGGGGATGGTGAGAGGAGTGAGTTACCACGACAATCGACTTTACCCCAACCAGTTTAGAGATGGCTAATTGTGCCACAAGACTACCGATAGATGAATTAGAGTAGGGGGGATCCATTAATATAATACTATACTCCTTATCCAGAAAGAAAATCGCTTTTTCTACACTGCAACAATACACATGAGCCTGGCTCGCCAATTTTGTCTTTCCTAAGTTTTGCCTAATTATATCACAACATCGTGGCTTGCGCTCAACAAAATCAACCCAGCCGGCACTACGACTTAGAGCTTCGATGCCTAAAGCTCCGCTACCAGCAAATAAATCAAGTATCTGCGACCAATCGTCAGTAGTATTCTCTAGTATCGAAAAAATCGCTCCCCGAACTAAATCTGTTGCTGGACGAACAATAGTCCCTCTTGGTACTTTAAGGCGATGTCCCTTTGCTCTACCAGCGATAACTCGCATTCTATATACAGGTATCTTTTGTCTAGGAGCTTCCTGCTCCCCTTTATATATACAACTAAATCTCACATTTCGTCAAGTCCCTGTACTTCAGGTCGTTTAGCAACGGGCGGTTTCAGTCATCTATCCCCTTTGTAGACTTAATTGCCCCTTTGCCCTGGTAATAGCCAACAAGCCTTCAGTTAAACCTGTTCCCATCCACAACTTCATTCAGTTTTCTTAAAAAGTTACCTTTGGATACCCTCTGTCCATAAGGGAAATCGCCAAAGAAAGACCCTACAGTGGTTTGCCTACACCTTACCTTTGCCATCTCTCAACCTCTAGCCTTTCGTATAAGTATAATTGCTCTGAGGCTAGTTGACTGGCTTTGGGGTAAGGTCTTTTTGAAGAGTTGCTAAACAATATCTCTGAAAGTAAGTTTGACTTTCTTCCTCGTTCTTAGAACATTCCCCAGATATAATCCTCCAAGATATGCGCCAAGACAGCACAACATAAGGCAACTAGCAATGAGAAGCGGCGTATGGAGAAAACGCCCACTCCATTCTGGAATAAGGTAATATGAGATAGGATGGTCAATGTCAACCAATATACCAATAAACCCACAGAGGCAGAAAGCAAGAGGTGAAATGCCTCGCATCTTAAAATGTAAAGTATCTCGAACCCACATATCACGCTATCCCTTCTCCTAGCTCATTGTTTATCTTAAAGATATTGGGGCTTTATGCTTTTTGATGCATCTATACTCATATTAGCCGGCTGAGATTAATTATTCGTAAAAATAATATTAAATTACCATTGAATCCCTGGGGATGTATGATAGACTTCGCCTCCCAGCTTAATTAATTTCTTGACGGCTAA
>CAZMJZ010000046.1:0-9339 GCA_964566845.1 uncultured Dehalococcoidales bacterium
AAGGCACATCTTTGCCAGGCTCACCACCCTGACCTCCAGTTTGGTGATAAGACCCCCTTTCGGTCTCCTCTTATAAAATTGCTCATCGGGTATCCCCAGTAATGGATAGCAGAATTCAGCCTCCGCCTTCTCCGGCTTGGCTCTGAGTAAAATTAGAATGTTGAGAGGCGAAAAATCCATCTGGCTCAAGCTACATAGGTCAGTCTCAATGAGCATTTCATCCTCCCCACCCAACTCCTGACAAACATAAGCTTTGTAGCCATCCACTCCATGTGCCAGTAGAACCCTGGCAATAGCCGCCGGGGTATGCTCCTCGTCGGTGAATATGCCAATTTTATGGCTTGATTGCACTGTCTTGATTATATCCTCAATGGGTCTGGAGTGAACACTGGTAAAAGTGGCATCATCCCAGTTTTCTTTGATCTTGGCAAAAGCTAACTGCATCGAACTTATATTAGAGATTATCTCAAAGATGTCTTTACCTAGCTTGCTTATTAAGTATTTAGCTATCCCATAAAAGTTAGGGTCACCCGAGGCTAGGACTACCATTTGCTTTCGCCCCAGATTGGCTTTGATTTCTTCGGTTACTTCGGTAAGATTATGCCTGATAGTAACTTTCTGCCCTGATATTGAAGGAAACATATTAAGCAGTCTCTCGCCCCCGAAGATGAGTTCTGTCTGGTTTATGAGCTGGCGCATTTCAGGCGACAGGCTGGAAGCCCCACTCCCCCCAACCCCTATGATGTAAACCTTATCCTTTGACATTGGCTCTGCCTAGAATAGTGCCGTTATAATCAGTCATTACACACTCTGTCTCAAGTGTACCACCGGTACGGTCTCGACATCTTTGTGCTGCAAGGAGACAGAGATTATCACATATCTCGTTGCTTTTATCCATGCCCAACATCTTCAAAAAATGATGAGCATTAACCGCTTTTCTCATCGCTATTACCTCTGCCTCAGGCACGCCACAGCTTGCCGCTACATCAGCCAGGAAGTCCACATGTACTCTGGAATTACTGACATGGGTATAGAGATGCCCGGCGGCCATCTTGCTCAGCTTGCCCACCATACCCCAGATAATTACCCTTGCCAATCCCTTTCTGGCGCACTCATCAAGAGCGTAATCAACGAAGTCTCCCATCTGGATGAAGGACTCCTCAGGAAGGGTGTGTTCTCTCTGGGCGAACTTTTCGCTCCGCCTTCCCGTAGTCAATACTACCTCCCGACACCCGGCAGACACGGCTATATTCAATGCCTGAGAGATGGAGACCTTATAAGCCTGGATAGAGTAGGGTATGACCACGCCGCTGGTCCCCAGAATTGAGATACCTCCCACTATGCCCAGGCGCCGGTTCAAGGTTCTTTTAGCCAATTCCTTACCCTGAGGGACTGAGATTGTCACCAGCATGCCCCTGCTATTGAGTTTTGCTCCTGCTGCCTCCTCAACGGACTGGATGATCATCCTACGTGGCACCGGGTTGATGGCAGCCATTCCCACTGGTATCTCCAAGCCAGGCTTGGTCACCAGCCCAACCCCCTTCCCACCTTCAAGAGTAACACCCTTCTCTTTCCACCAGGAAACTGTGGCACAAATTTCCGCGCCATCGGTCACATCAGGATCGTCCCCGGCATCTTTTATCACCGAGCAGGATGCTTCAAGGCTATTGAATAGACAGCGGCTCACAGCAAAATTTACCCTCTCCCTGGTAGGAATAGTAATTTGAACATCATCAACCATCATCTGGTTGAGCAGGGCAATAGCAGCCGCCTTAGCGGCTGCCGAAGCACAAGCACCGGTTGTATAACCTGAGCGTAGTAATTTAGTATTTTGCCTATTCATGCTTACCTCACTTTTCACAGCTTCAAGAACGCTTGTCTGACAGCGGTTATTGTAGCCTCTATTTCCTCATCACCATGGGCTAGGGAGAGAAATTGTGCCTCAAACTGCGAGGGAGGAAGATATATACCCTTCCTCAACATCTCGTTGAAATAGGAAGCATAAAGTTTGGGGTCAGAGGAACAGGCTGTACCGTAGTCTGTCACCTCCTGAGCAGTGAAGAAGATGGTGAGCATCGAGCCAGCTCTAGATAAAAATATAGGGATACCCACTTCTTCTGCTGCCTCTCTTATCCCTTGGGCTAGACGAGCAGTCATCTCCTCAAGTCTTTGATATACCCCTGGTTCTCTAAGAAGCTCAAGGGTTTCGATGCCAGCCGTCATTGCTATGGGGTTACCGGAAAGGGTTCCCGCCTGATAGACCGGCCCCATGGGGGCAACCATCTCCATTATTTCCCTCCTCCCGGCGTAAGCGCCAATGGGAAGACCCCCGCCTATGACCTTACCCAGGCAAACGAGGTCAGGAGTAACACTATATACTGTTTGAGTACTGCCATAGTTGATACGGAAGCCAGTAATGACCTCATCAAAGATAAGCAAGGCACCAGAGTCTTGGGTGAGCTGGCACAGCCCTTGGAGAAAACCCGGCTTTGGTAGCACCACTCCCATATTGGCAGCTACCGGCTCGACGATGACGGCGGCAACTTCTTTAGGGTGAGCACTAAAAATACGCTCTACATTTGGAAGGTCATTATATGATGCTACCAGAGTATCTTGGGCATGGGAGAGTGGAACGCCCTGGCTGTCCGGTATACCTAGAGTAGCAGCTCCTGACCCAGCCTTTACTAAAAGTCCGTCGGAGTGTCCGTGATAGCATCCGACAAACTTGATAACTTTATTGCGATGGGTAAACGCCCGGGCAAGGCGAATGGCAGACATTACCGCCTCGGTGCCGGAATTGACAAAGCGTATCATCTCTATTGAAGGCACGGCATTACATATCACCTGAGCCAGTATATTCTCCAACCTAGTAGGAGCCCCAAAACTGGTGCCACTTTCTAATGTGGACTTCAGGACAGCCACTACCTTTGGGTGAGCATGCCCCAAGATGAGCGCCCCCCAGGATAGAACGTAGTCAATGAATTCATTGCCATCCTCGTCATAAATGCGACAGCCCACCCCCCGACGGATAAAGAGCGGCTCGCCCCCCACCGCTTTAAAAGCACGAACCGGGCTATTCACGCCACCAGGCATATATTGTTTTGCCTCCTGAAAAAGCTGATTTGAATCCTGAACTATAAAAGGGTCAGCCATCTGGCCACCTCTTTGGCGTGATAGGTGATTATCATATCTGCCCCAGCCCTCTTAATGGCGGTAAGGATTTCCAGAACAACCCCCTTTTCTTCAATCCAGCCATTTTGGGCGGCGGCTTTGACCATACTATATTCACCGCTGACATTATAAGCGGCGAGAGGATGATTAAAGGCATCTCTAACCCTGGAGATAACATCAAGATAGGCTAAAGCTGGCTTCACCATAATAATATCGGCTCCCTGCTGAATGTCCTGCTCCACCTCAGACAAAGCCTCTCTCACATTTGCCGGGTCCATCTGGTAGCTGCGGCGGTCACCGAACTGGGGAGCACACTCCACTGCCTCACGGAAAGGTCCGTAGAAAGACGAGGCATATTTGGCAGCGTAGGACATAATGGGGATTCTCTCGTAGCCATTCTCATCCAGCTTTGCCCGGATGGCGGCAACCATCCCATCCATCATAGCCGAGGGGGCTGCTATGTCGGCACCGGCTTCCGCCAGGGAAAGAGCCGTTATAGCCAAGAGCTCCACGGTTTTATCGTTATCTACCTCCCCATCTATCACTACGCCGCAGTGCCCATGGCTGGTGTACTCGCATAAGCAAACGTCGACTATCACTACCAATTCGGGTCTAGCTTCCTTAATCGCCCTCACTGCCTGCTGGACAATGCCCTTTGGCTCGTAAGCGCCTGAACCCACTTCGTCCTTCGCTTCTGGCAACCCAAAAAGCAGAACAGCCGGTATCCCCAAACTAGCCACCTCCTCTACCTCCTCAGGCAATTTATCCACGGAGAAACGGAATATTCCCGGCATTGCTTCAATTGCTTGCCTCACCTCCTTACCGTGAGTCACAAACAGAGGATAGATGAGGTTCGCTATCTCCAGCCTTGTCTCCCTGACCATCTGCCGTAGGGTCTCCGTTCTTCGCAACCGACGCAGCCTTACCTGGGGAAAACCCATTGCTCAGCCTCCTTCTTATACCTTTCCACCAAAGCCTCAACCAGTCCGTCGGTAGTATATTTCTTGGCTATCACGTCTACCCTTAACCTGGATTCGGTGGCTGAGGCAGCGGTTACCGGTCCAATGCAGGCGATAACCGCCTTATTTAAAGCTTCCACATTGCCTTCCATCAGGGTGATAAGCCCTCGCACTGTGGATGGACTGGTAAAAGTGACCACATCTACCTCTCCCCTCATAAGAAGCTCTTTCACCTTGCTATCCCCACTATCCACAGGCAGGGTGTTATAAGCTACTACCGGCTCGACCTCTGCCCCAAGCTCCGAAAGCCCGTGAACTAATTCTTTGTTGACCATCTGAGAGCAGGGCAAAAGGAGACGCTTGCCTTTGATTCCCTCCTCTTTAAGGCGGATGAGTATGTCATGAGAGCTATACTTCTGTGGCACCAGGTCAGGTTGAATCCCATATTTACGCAATGCTGTGGCTGTCACCTCACCTATGGCACAAACCTTGAGATCATATAGCTTCCTTGAGTCCAGACCACGCCGATTAAGATAATTAAAGAAGGACTCAACGCCATTAACGCTGGTGAAGAGCATCCAGTGAAATTCAGAGAGCCGTAGCAGGACATCGTCCAGGTGACCTTGGCTGGGAGCCATCTCAATATCTATGGTCGGCATTTCAATTGGCTCAGCGCCTTCTAGGGAAAGGGCTTCAGATAGAGCAACAGCTTGCTCCCTTCTCCTGGTAACCAATATCCTTTTGCCGAAGAGAGGTTTATTCTCAAACCAGCGGAGTTTACGCCGAAGCTCAACCACCTCGCCCACTATAAGCACCGCCGGTGAGCCAATGTTTGCTTCTCTGGCGCGGTAAACAATATCAGCTAGGGTTCCTTCCACAACCTGCTGTTTCGGAGTTGTTCCCCACTGTATCAAAGCCATTGGAGTAGCCGGGGAACGACCATTCTCTATTAGCTGGGTAGTAATGTAGGCTAGGTTCTCCATCCCCATCAGAAAAATGAGAGTATCAATACCGGTGGCCATTCTATCCCAGGCTATCCTGGCTCTTGATTCTGACGAGCTTTCATGACCAGTAATCACAGCCAGGGAGGATGATATACCACGATGAGTAACTGGGATACCGGCATAAGCGGGTGCCGCTATTGCTGTCGTCACCCCGGGCACTATTTCAAAGGGGATGCCCTCCGATGCCAAGACCGCGGCTTCCTCACCTCCCCGCCCCAGGACGAAGGGGTCGCCACCCTTAAGACGAACCACCACTTTTCCCTCCCTGGCTTCGGCAACGAGTAGAGCGTTAATCTTCTCCTGTGACATCACGTGTGCCTTGGGTTGCTTGCCAACATATATCAGTTCCACTCCTTGTCTAACCTTATTAAGGAGACCTTTATCTACAAGATGGTCATAAATGATGACATCAGCTTCTTCTAAACAACGGAGCCCCTTGACCGTGATAAGTCCGGGGTCACCGGGTCCAGCCCCCACTAAGTAGACCTTTCCTTCCATCAAGTTATCCCTCCCAAAATCTCTCTCGCTCCCAGGGCAATCAGCTTCTCCCCCAGTAGACTGCCTAACTCTTCCGGAATTTCAGCGCTGCCCTTTACCCTCATTCGCAGTAATTTGCCCCCGTCTGGGGTTGATACCATACCCTCAAGCTCCAGAACTACGCTATTGATTTGACCGAAGGCAGCAATGGGAGTGTGACAGTCACCGCCGAGGCAACGCAGGAAAACTTGTTCCGCAGTGATAGCCTGTCTTGTGGCTTTGTGATTGAGAAATGATACCAACCGTTTTATTTCCTCGTTCTCTTCCCGCACCTCTATCGCCAACGCCCCCTGTGCCACAGCGGGAAGGCAAATATCCATTGAAAGATAGTCAGTGATTTGCTCTTCCCAGCCCATCCGTATCAGCCCAGCGGCAGCTAGGATGATGCCGTCAAACTGCCCGCTGGAGACTTTACGCAGGCGAGTGTCAATATTCCCCCTGATGTCACGAATATCGAGATCGGGACGGAAGAACTTAAGCTGGGCAGTGCGCCTTAGACTACTGGTGCCAATGCTGGCACCACGGGGAAGCTGGCTTAGGGAGTTAGCTTTCATCGATACCAACACATCCCGCGCATCCTCTCTCTGACTAACAGATGCTATCTCCAGTCCCTGGGGGAGATTAAGAGGGATATCCTTAAAGCTGTGTACTGCCAGGTCTATCTCCCCAGCCAGCAGAGCTGCTTCCAGTTCTCTGACGAAATCCCACTTCCCTTCAAAGCGAGATGAGGGTTCGCTACCAAGCTCGTCACCTTTAGTTCTTATTCGCTTGATGACAAACCTGAGTTGAGGATGGAAAGCCTGCAGGCGATTAACAATGTGCTGCGTCTGGCAAAGGGCAAGTTGACTGCCACGAGAACCAATGATAATCACTTTTGTTTGTCTCATTTTTTACCTTTGGAATTCAAATCGCCGTCTTCTAAGGCGAAAAATTCCTCGACCATTGACTGATATTTCTGCCCCTTGTTCCTATCCTTGAGGCAGACGGTGGGATGGTGAAGTATTTTGTTGACAATGGTCCTCGTCAAAGTATCAATTCTCGTCCGCTCTTCTTCTGAAAGCTCTGACATCTTGCCTAAGTTCTTGTCCACCTCTTTTTGGCGCATATTCTCAGCTTTCCCTCGTAGGGCAATAATAGTTGGCACCACTTCCAAAGCGTGCCACCACTCCATAAATTTAGCTACCTCGGAATCAATAATAGTTACTGCCTTTGATAACTTCTTTTGTCTTTCCTGATTGTCGGATATGGAAACCGCTTCAAGGTCATCAATGTCATATAGAAAAACATTTCCTAACCTTTTTATCTGGGGGTCAATATCACGGGGAACAGCGATATCAATTAATAGGAGAGGTCGATGCTCCCGTCTCTGCATAGCCTGTCTAACCTCATCAAAGCCCAATATGAATCCACTAGCCCCTGTGGAACTGACGACGATATCCGAGTTGGCTAAACATTCAGTTAGTTCGTTAAAAGTAGCTACCTGAGCATTGAACCTCTCAGCCAGAGCTGTAGCTTTCTGGCGGGTGCGGCTGATGATGGTGAGTTGCTGGGTATTGCTGTCCCTCATCACCTTTGCCGTCAATCTTCCCGCCTGTCCAGCACCGATAATGAGCACCGAGCAAGCTCCAATCTCACCAAAGACCTCTTTAGCCAGGGCTACACAGGCACGACTCGCCGATGCCCCATATTTGCTGATTCCACTCTCATTTCGCACTCGCTTACTCACCCTTAGTGCCTGCTGGAACAAGCGCAGGAGCGGATGTTTTAGTGAGCCTCCAGCCAGGGCTGTTTTTAAAGCCTGGCGTACCTGACCTTGAATCTGTTCATCGCCCAAAATCATAGAATCTAATCCTGAAGATACCTCGAAAAGGTGCCTTACCGCATCCTCCTGAAGATAGGTATACAGATAACTGTAGAGATCATTCAAGGAGACACTACACCATTCACTGAAAAGGCTTTCCAATTCCTGGGTTCCTTGCTTAGAGTCGGATACCAGGGTATAGACCTCACTCCGGTTGCAGGTGCTGAGAATGACCCCTTGGTTTACATAGCTGGTGAGGAGATGGTGAGCTTTTTCCAGTTGGTTACTGGTCAAGGCAAGCTTTTCCCGCACCTCTATCGGCGCTTTCTTATGATTTGTACCGACAACCAAGATTATCTTCCTCTTCAGCTCTCCACTTTCTAAGTTCTGGGTAAGCCTCTCTCTGGCAGCAGCAACTTTACCCTTCCTAATTAGACTCATTAACTCTGGGTCAATACAGCTTCGCCAGATTTCAAAGGGAAGCCGCTTGCCTCTTCTTCCAAATTCTGCGCGCACTTCGGAGACGATTTTGATGAGGGTGGCATGCTCCGGGACCAGGCTTTGCTCCAATTCCTCCCTTATCATTCTAGCTAGAGATGGACTACCCCCGCTGGTAGAGATAGCTATTGCCAAGCCACCGCTCCGAACCACAGAGGGCAGGATAAAGTTACCTTGGCTCGGCTCAGTGCTGTTGTCAACTAGCATTCCTCTCCACCTTGCTTCCTCAACCACCCCACTGTTGACCTCTGCTTGATTAGAGGCAGCGATAGCCAGAATAGTACCTTCTAGATCACCAGGTCTAAAATCCCGCTTCACAACCTCAATAAGCTCCTCTTCAGCCATTAGTTCCAAGTTATCGGAAAGCTCCGGGCTGATTATCTTCACCTTAGCCCCACACTCAAGGAGAGACTTCACTCTCCTTTCGGCAATATGCCCCCCTCCCACAACCACACACCTCTTAGTATTGATATTTAGAAAAATAGGGTAGGGTTTATTCATCGCTTCCTCTTTTTATACACTGGCTCTCCTTAGCACCAGCACGCACCCCAGAAAGAAGACCAGCCCGAAGCCCACGATAACCAGCAGGGATAGCCAAGGGAAAGGCTGTCCAAGAGTCACTGCTCGTAGGCACTGGCTGGAATGAGTCAGGGGGATAATATATAGGATGACCTTCAGTGCCTCTGGCAACTGGCTTAGGGAGAAGAAAGTGCCGCCAAGAAAAGTCATCGGCAGTATCACCAGGCTGCTGAAGGTGGCCATATCCTGATGCGATTTTGCCAGTAATGCGGCAAACACCCCGAAGAAGGCAAAGACAAAACAGGTGACTACCAAAGCCACGGCAAAGAGAGGGCTAAACGTTAGTGTAGGTGAAATAATGAAAGCTATTATCAAAAAGGCAACCGAGCTGATCAGGCCACGCACTACACCTATCAAGGCTTTACCAATGATTAGCGAAAGCGGGCTGATGGGTGACATCAGGCATTCATCAAAGCACTTGTAGAAAAGGCGATCCACATTGAGTTTCATCCCGGCGCCATTAAAACTGCTGGTCATCGCCGTGAGAGCGATAATGCCTGGTATCACAAACTCGAGGTAGCTGGCACCTTCAACATTGATGCCTCGCCCCAGCCCCCATCCAAAGGCTGCCAGGTAGAGAACAGGACTTACCAAGCCAGTGATGAGGAACCTTTGCCAAAGATGCCTTAAAACCCTTAGGTCTTCCCACAAGACTGAATAGCTGTCCACTAATATATTAACCATTTAATCATCACCCACCTTTCGCCCGGTTAGCTCCACAAAGACATCTTCCAGGTTTGACTCCCGGACAATGATGGTCTTAACCTCAGGGGTCAAACCCTGAGCATAG
>CAZMJZ010000047.1:0-9206 GCA_964566845.1 uncultured Dehalococcoidales bacterium
TACGCAATACCTCGTTGGGTGGCTTTGCTGACTGTGCGAAGCTGCTCATTAGGCTTGCATTACCTAAGAGCTCTCCATAGGTGATGAAACGGGGATAACCCCGCTTGCGGTAAAGCACCTTAAAAATGTGGAGGGTTAGCTTCAGTTCAGCAATATCACTGATTTGTGGCAATAGTGCACTGAAAAAAAGATCGGGCAGAGGGGTGAACTGCGTCTTGGCTGGGAAACCGGTGAACTCTTTCATAGCAAGCTTGGCTCTTCGCTACCAATATTTTCAAACTTGGCCAGGTTATATCTGAAACGTAATTTTATCCTACCGGTAGGTCCATTGCGATGCTTGGCAATTATAATATCAGCCGGCGGTGGGTATTGTTCACCCTGGTGGGCAAGTTCCCAAGCTTCCCTGGTCGGATAATGTAGTTCGTCACGATAGATAAACAGAACAACATCAGCATCCTGTTCAATGCTGCCACTTTCCCTCAGGTCGGAAAGCTGGGGTTCATGTAACGCCCGTCCCTCCGGGGCACGGCTGAGCTGTGATACCGCCAGCACCGGCACATTGAGCTCACGGGCAAGTCCCTTCAGGGAACGGGAGATTTCACTGACCTCCTGAACTCGGTTATCGAACTTTCTGTCTCCCAGCATCAGTTGCAAGTAGTCAACAATAATGAAGTCGATACCGCGCTCAGAGTTTAGGCGAACAGCCTTACCTCGCATTTCCGCCATACGCAGCATAGGGGTATCATCAACATAAATTGGTGATTCAGACAGGACACCGGTAGCCTCCATAATCCGCCTTTCGTCATCTTCCCATCCCATATACTCTTCCCTCTCCTTGCCATATCCTGTATGTTGACGAACCATTTTTGAATTTACTCCAGATTCGCTAGACAGCAGACGCAAGACTAGTGAATCCCGTGCCATCTCCAGACTAAATAGAGCCACGCAAGCTCCCTGCTCCACAGCGGCATTTCGGGCGATGTTGAGAATCAGGCTGGTTTTACCCATGCTGGGTCTGCCACCAACGATTATCAGGTCAGAGCGCTGAAATCCGCCCAGGAATTCATCCAGACCGGTATAACTGGAGAGCACATAAGGCAACTCCTCAGGACGTTCCTCGGGTGAGGTAGTCGCCACCTCAAAGTACTTGTCCAGTACCTGGCGGATATGCATCAAATCTCGGGCACCCTGTCCACGACGCAGTTTGAACAGGATGCTCTCCGCTCGCCCTAGACTGTCCTCAACGTCCGGGCCGGCCTCATAACCAATGGTAGCAATATCGTCACCGGCACTAATCATCTTACGCATCACTGACAGGCGATAAACGATTTGGGCATAGTGCTCAATATCAAGGGAGGTAGGGCAATTGGATATTAGGTGACTTAAATAGGCAGCACCACCACACGCCTCTAGTTTTTTTTGTCGAGCCAGCTCTTGAGCTACTGTTATCTGGTTTATCGCCTCATTGCGCTGGTAGAGCGATAAGCATGCTCCATATAACCATTGACTTTGTTCATGATAGAAGTCTTCCTTCTGAAGGAAGGCAGCAATTTTATAGATAGCCGTGCCATCTATCAACAGTGAACCGATAACTGCTTCCTCAGCATCAATATCATGGGGCGGCAATCTTTCGCCATACACTCTATTCTGTTTCCTCTTCGGTAACGGTAACCTTAATTTTGGGGATTATATCCTTAGCCAGTTTAATGGACACCTCATAGTTACCAAGTTGACGGATAGGCTGGTCTAACGCTACCTTCCTTTTATCAATAACTAATCCAGCGCTCTTGTTCAACTCGGAAGCAATATCGGCACTGGTGATTGAGCCAAATAGGCGGTCTTTCGCACCAACCCTGGCTTTCAGGGTTATCTCTTTACCCTCTAGCTGCTGAGATAGTCTAACTAGTTCAGTCTGGGTATCAGCTTGACTGTGGACTTTCATTTTAAGCTGTGTAATGCTGGATGGAGACCTGACTAACAAGGCTAGTTTTTGGGGGATGAGAAAGTTCCTACCGTAGCCACTAGCTACTTCTTTTACCTCGCCGGCTCTAGCCACATTGGGCACATCTTGCAAAAAAATAACCTTCATAATTTTTCCTCTCAATAATTATACTTCATCTGGTGGCGAAGTGAAAGGTTATCAGGGAAGAGATTGTTGGGCATAGATAGCAGCGGTAGAGCCATCACCAGCGGCAGTTATTTCTTGTCTGGCGGAGTCTTGGCGCTTATCGCCAGCAGTAAAAATACCGGGCATTTCTGTCTCCATCTTGTCATTGGTAATAATATAACCGGCGCTATCTAATAGCAGAACGCCATTGAGATGGTCCGTGTTAGGCTTAAGCCCAATAGATATGAAAATTCCCGTTACATTCAGGACAGATTTTATTCCCGTTTTCACATCACGGAGTTTGATGCTTCTAATCATATCTTCACCCTCAATTTCGTCAACCATGGTATTCCACAAGAATTATATTTTGATTTCAGAGAAAGCTTTTTCCTGTAGAATGCGACTAGCGCGGAGTTGGTCACGACGATGTATTACGATGACCTTGGGGACAAACTTGGCAAGATGCAGGGCTTCAGTAATAGCGGCATCGCCACCACCCACTGGCGCTACTGGCACTTCTCTGAAGAATGCAGCGTCACAGGTAGCACAGTAGGAGACCCCTTTACCAGTAAATTTTTCTTCCACAGGTACGTCTAATTTTCGTCGCTCAGAGCCGCTGGCTATAATCACTGCCTGAGCTACAAAGTGGCCTTCGGTCGTCTTTACCTCTTTTTGCTCCTCTCCGACCTCAATGCCAGTAACCTCAGCCATAATAATATTCAGCCCATATTTAGTTACCTGCTGGTGCATTAACTGACCCAGTTCAAAGCCATTAATGCCTTCAGGAAAACCGGGGTAATTGTCCACCAGTTCAGCATTTACTATTTGACCACCGACCAGCCCCTTCTCAATCAGCAAGCTATTTAGTCTGGCTCTTGAGGCATAAAGTCCTGCGGTAAGTCCAGCCGGTCCTCCACCAATAATAACTACCTCATAATTTAGATTAATCATTAATCGACCTCGCCGTAGGCGACTCTGTCGACTCCCTTTATCCCTCTCCCTTATAAAGGGAGGGGAGTAGATTTATAAGAGAGGATTTATGCCCCCAAAAAATATTTTGTTTTGCACTGGCACAGAACCCATCTCTTTTTTTGATTCTAATTTATCTGGATAAGACTTCTCCTAATTATGATTTAATTTCTATTTCGGCGTCGATAGCATCTGGTAACAGGTGAATATCAAATTGCCCTGATATTCTAGGCTCACCATTTATGCTCAGTAGCGGTAAGCGCAATTTTTATTCCTGACCCATTGCTTCAATCCTAGCGTGTTTATTCAAGGGCAGCATCCAAATGTCGCTTTAACTCTGCTTTAGGTTTATAGCCAATTATCTGTGAAAATGGCTGCCCATCCTTGAAAATAATGAGATTGGGAATCGCCATTATGCCATATTTGGCAGCCGCCTTTTGGTACTGGTCAACATTCAACTTAGCAACGGTTATCCTACCGCCATACTCTTCAGCCAGATCTTCTAGCACAGGGGCAGCCATAAGGCAAGGTCGACACCAGGGTGCCCAGAAGTCCACCACCACTGGTGTCTCGGCTTGAAGTACCATTTTATCGAAGTTGTTGTCATTCACTGCAATCGGTTTACTCATAGCTTTCCTCCTTGATTATCTGTAAGATACCTCGTTCCACTATCTGTTTGGCTAAACCAATGGCATTTTTAATAGCCCTGGCTTGACTACGTCCGTGAGCAATAATGATATTCCCATTTACCCCCAACAGACATGACCCGCCATATTCTCTATAGTCCATTCTCTTTGCCAAAGCGCCTAGTCCTACATCATAGAGCAAGGCGCGCCCATAAAGGCGATAGGCTCTGGGAATAGACTGCCCAACTCGTCGCAGGTTTATAACGGTATCGCCTAAACCTTCAAGAGTCTTGATTACTATATTACCGGTGAAGCCATCGGTAACGACGATGTCTGCGGTTCTTTTTGGTATGTCCTGTCCTTCTATATTGCCGATAAAGTTTAGTTTAGTCTCCTTGAGAAGCTTATGGCTTTCCTGAGTTAAACGGTTGCCTTTGGTTTCCTCCCCACCATTACTGAGTAAGCCAACCCGTGGTGAGCTGATGCCAAGAATCTCTTTAGCGTAGACAGTGCCCAATTGAGCAAATTGAACCAAAAAACTCGGGCGGCAATCGGCATTAGCACCAGCATCGATAAGAAGAATAGGGGCAGCAGCATCGATGTGAAGGAGACTGCCTATAGCAGGACGTTGGATACCCTTTACCTTCCCTAAATTGAGAAGGGCAGCTCCGACTACCGCTCCGCTATTGCCGGCGGAGACAAAGGCTGAGGCAGTGCCATTGTTTACCATGTTAATACCAACTACTATTGAAGAATCTGGCTTATTGCGGATAGCCTTGAGCGGCGACTCACCAAGCTCAATAGTCTGGCTAGCATCGACAATAGTGATACCATGTTTATTCAAATGGCGACCTGCCAGCACACGGAGTATGGATTTTCTGCCTACCAGAGCAATATCTACCTCATACTCTTGGACTGCTTTTATAGCTCCCTTCACTATTTCGTGGGGAGCATATTCCCCACCGGCAGCATCAACGGCAATTATCACCTATTCCCTCGGTTAAATTTTTTAACTAGTTTGGCTCCTCTCCCACAGGTCACACCGACCTCCCCAACGGGCAAGAACCTGACCATTATGCGAAAGCTGGACTATCTCACACAGGTTGGGACAGGACTTGCATTGGAATGATGAGGTATGATACTTTACTTCACTTACGCCAAATCCCTTGAACTTGCTCCCATCGTTGTTATTTAGCATCTCTTCGTGCACCAGTAAGGCAGCTCCTATTGCACCCATAATCTCATGGTGGGGTGGAACAATAATTTGGGTTTTCAGCTCTTCTTGAAGCGCCTTTGCTATAGCCTGGTTAAAGGCAACCCCGCCCTGAAATACTACCGGTGCTTTAATATCCTTACCTAAGCCAACATTATTAAGATAATTGCGCACCAGTGCCTGGCACAGTCCATAGATAATATCCTCAGTCCGATACCCTATTTGTTGTTTGTGAATCATGTCCGATTCAGCAAAAACGGTGCATCGCCCAGCAATGCGCACCGTGGTATTACTAGCCAATGCTCGTTGGCTGAACTCCTCAATGCTCATATTAAGGCGTAATGCTTGATGGTCAAGGAAACTACCAGTGCCGGCAGCACATACCGTGTTCATACCGAAGTCAATTACTACCCCGTCTCTAATAATGATAATTTTACTGTCTTGCCCTCCGATTTCAATAATGGTTTGGGCATCAGGCAGATATTGTAATGTGGCTACAGCATGGCTAGTAATCTCATTCTTGACTAAATCAGCACCAACGATAACTCCAGCCAGGTAGCGGGCACTGCCGGTGGTAGCCACACCACAAATCTCAACATCCCCAGGCAACCGCTGTTTGATTTGCTTCAGCCCTTGCTGCACCATCTCAATAGGCTTACCTTTGGTCAACAGGTAAAGGTTAGCAATAAGCTCATCTTTTCCATCTAGCACGGCAAACTTGGTAGTTACTGAGCCAACATCAATCCCCAAATACGCTTCCATAAACTCTCCTTAGGCTGGCGCTCATCTATTATTACCTTTTCTTCGCTTGCGTTCCAATAGGTCGACGAAGGCTTCCAGGCGGGTCAACATACCTGGTTTGGCTATTTGCTCATCACAAAGTATGGTTAATACCGGGATAGTTTCTTTGGTTGACGGCATGATGTTCTGAGCTATTATTTCAGGCATACAGGTAAAAGGAGCCAGGTGTATCAATCCATCATACTCCTTGGCATGTAGCACCTTTTCCCCCACCGATTCCCAACCATCGCCACCAATATCCCGCCTAAGGTAGGGTAGAGCTGCCTTGTGGATTCTGGTCTTCTCATTCACGCCCAGGGGATTGAGAAACAGGCTGAATTTAGTCCACTCTGAGACGAAGGTCGTCCGTCTTACCTCTACCCCCAGCTTGCCCAACTCGCTCTCCACATCTAGATTAGAGAATGGCTCCAGAACTACATAAAACTCCCCAGTAATGCCCACTATCAGTGGTTGAGCCTGATTATCCTTATTTACCTGGTTAAGCTGGTCAATGTAGTCGGTTTGCACCTTCTTCAGGGTAGCATAATCGTCTGCCTTGTCAATAGCCTTAATTGCTTTGGCATATAGTCGATTTGCTGTCCCCTTTATCCGCTCTACGGGGCGCACCTTTTGAACTACCCGCTCTATTCTATCCAGGGCATTTAGTTTAGCCAGACCAAAGCGGAAGGCTGATATTATCTTAGCCCAGGGAGCATAGTTGGACAAACGCTTGATTATTTTAAGTAAGCCGAATAGCTTCTGCTCAGAAACCCCCAACTGAACCATCTCACAATTATATCCCAGGTCATGAATAATTTGTTCCTGTGTTTTAGCGTAATAGCCCAAGCGGCAAATACCAGTGCCGCCAGGCATAATCAAGGTATCAGCTCCTAACTCAGCAGCTTCAATCAAGTTACCCAGAGTCAGTTTGAATGGTATACAAAGCCCTTCGGGGGAATACCTGACCCCCAGTGATAGGGTGCGCTGGTTATTGACTGGTGGTATTACATAGTCAATATTAAGCCTGTCAAATAGAGCTTTAAGAGGTATATATACATTGCCCATATGGGGTATGCCTACACGCATGCTGTTACCTGTCTCCTCTTCCTTCTATGTATCATGTCAAGGAATGCTTCTAGTCGGGTAATTATTCCAGCCTCAGAAGTGTGCTCCTCCAGGGTAAGGCTCATAAAAGGGGTTGTCTTTAGTCTGCCAGCCTGGCGACGCACCATATCCATCATTAGAGAATCAGGTCCGCATCCAAAGGTCATTATGCCAATAACGCCATCGGCTCCATTTTGTATGTAGTGGTCTCCGGCTCCCACCACTTCTTCTTCGTATGTCCAATAGGCTCTGCCAACTAATCTGGCTGTGGCTGATTGAAGTTCTTCTGCACTGAGCATCTCCGGGGTTAGCACATTATTATGAGCCTGCTTGAGCCGAGAGATAAAGCGGTGATTTATATGTTCATCATAGAGGAGATAGGGATGACCAATAACGGCAATGGTGGCTTGGGTTGAACTTATGTAGCTTGAATTTGCTTCTGACTCAGTTGTACCTGATATCCTTTCTATTGCCTGTGGTGGGGTTAAGTTATTGGAGGACATTAGCTCGTGGTAATTCAAGTGAGCTTGCCAGGCGGCTAAGCTGGCTTGCCTGACCTTAAATGGATTCCAGGTAAAATGTCGTCCCAGTTGGTAAATGGCTTGATGCAGGTTACGTTTTCCCTTATTAACATCAATGTCTATGTCTAATATAGGGGAAGATTCAGGGATAACAGCTCGGGTCATATCAGGTAAGCCAAGAAACTTAGAGCAATTATAGACTCTGCTTTTAACACTGCGGACGGCGGGGATAAAAATATAGTCACACTTTCCTACCAGAGAAAGAACATGACCCAAGAAAATCTTTACTGGCAAACAGGTATCAGCCACTACTCGTGACGAGCCTGCTACCAGCATGTCTTGCGTGGTTGGTGGTGAAACTACCACTTCTGCCCCCAACTCCTCAAAGAAGGTTTTCCACATAGGGTAGTATTGGTAATAGAGTAGAGCTGTAGGAATACCTATCCTAATCATTTATTTTGCTCAAATTCCTCTTCGACCCTGATAACTATTTCGGGATTAGCTACCAAGTCAACAACGGTCATAGCTATAGCCTTGGCGGCATCAATCATCCCTTGAATACCTGTCTCTGAGGCAGCCGCTGAGGCAAACTGAGGAGAATGAGCTACTACTTCTACTGGGGCTATGGCTACGAAAGGGTGGATGCTGGGCACTAGCTGGCTGACATTACCCATATCGGTGCTACCAAAGGCTTTCCCAGAGGCAAGGGTTTCTACCTTGCGTCCCAGGGATTGCATGTTTTGAGTAAATAGCTGAGCTAGAATTAGATTATTACGCAGGGTAGCATAGCGTATTTTCCCCCACCTATATTCCAGACGAGTCCCACTGGCCGTGGCAGCTCCAATAAAGCAATTCAGAACCTTCTGTTTCAATTCATCAAGATAGTTGTCATCCTCAGCACGGATCAGAAAGCTTCCGGCACTGTGAGCGGGGACGATATTAGCCGCCTCCCCACCATCAGTGATAACACCGTGAATTCGGGCTTTGTCCTCAATGTGCTGCCTGAGTGAATTAATGGCGACAAAGGAGTTTATCATAGCCTCCAGGGCATTAATGCCAGCCTCTGGTCGAGATGCGGCATGAGCTGCCTTGCCAAAGAATTCGACCTCTAGAGCTAGGCAGGCAAGGGCTCGGGAAGTGGCAACATTGTATACTCCTGGGTGCACCATCATAGCCACATCCACATTATCAAAGGCTCCTCTCTCAGCCATTATTGCCTTGCCCCCATATTGCTCCTCAGCCGGTGTGCCGATAACCAGAACACTACCCCCGAACCGGTCAACCGCTAGCTTAGAAGCTACACCGGAGCCAACGGCACAGGCAGCTATTAGGTTATGACCACAGGCATGACCAAGCTCTGGTAGGGCATCATACTCAGCCATAATAGCGATAGCCGGTTTGCCTTGCCCATAACTCCCCCTGAAGGCAGTAGGTAGCTCACAGATGCCCCTTTCTATAGAGAAGCCATTTTCCTCCAGGTACTGGGTTAACCACGTGGCTGCCTTGACCTCCTGGAAAGCTAATTCAGGGTTAGAGTGAATTTTTAGACTTAGCTCACTGAGTTTTTGATGACGAGCGTCTACTTCACCTACGACTTGAACCTTTAGTTCCGCTATATCCAAATTCTTGCCATTCTGACGATAGCTTTCTAATAGCACTCATTATAGCTTAATTTAACTAGTATTTCTAGGCTCTGACACCTTGTCCACACCATAAGGCTTGACTCTCCACTTGAAAATAATTAAACTAATAATAGAGGAAACAAGATGCCGATTTATGAGTATGCTTGCCCCAGTTGCAAAATGAAGTTTGAGCTGTTACGTCCGTTAAGCCAAGCTAGTGAGGGGGTTTCCTGTCCCCATTGCCATAACAATGCTAAACGGGTA
>CAZMJZ010000048.1:0-9201 GCA_964566845.1 uncultured Dehalococcoidales bacterium
CCATCCCGAACACGGAAGTGAAACGCCCCAGCGCAGACGATACTGAGGGGGTAACTCTTTGTGGAAAATATGCCACCGCCAGGAGGCTTAAACAAATTTTGTCGTCTTTATCGCCACGGCTAACTGTTGACCTTTGGCTTTAGTTACTTTATAATAAAGATACTATTGGTACTCGGTGTAACAGGTGAGGCAATTTTAAAGGTGAGAGATGACTAGCCGATTTGAGAAATTTTCCGAGCGAGCTCGACGAGTTCTCACTCTAGCTCAAGAAGAGGCACGGCACTTTAACCACAGCTACATTGGCACAGAGCATATCTTGCTTGGTTTGGTGCGGGAGGATGATGGAGTGGCAGCTAAGGTGCTGATCAATCTAGGGGTAGGTTTAACCAAGGTGCGTTCGGCGGTGGAATTTATTATTGGGCGGAGTGAGAAAGCTAGTAGTAACGAGATTGGGCTAACTCCTAGGGCTAAACGAGTCATTGAGTTAGCTATAGATGAAGCACGTCACCTTGGTCATAATTATATTGGCACTGAGCATCTTTTATTAGGGTTATTGCGTGAAGGGGACGGGGTAGCCTCTAGTGTGTTAGATAGTCTTGGTATTACCCTTGAGCGGGCGCGTGCCGAAATTATTCACATCCTCAGCCAGGGCGTACCCAAGTCCAAGGTTGGTCGGACCACAAGTCGCACCCCGGTTTTAGACCAGGTAGGTATTGACCTGACAGAAGCCGCTCGTGCCGAGAAGCTTGACCCTGTTATTGGGCGAGTTAAGGAAATTGAGCGGGTAACTCAAATCCTCAGCCGCCGGACCAAGAATAATCCGGCTCTTATTGGTGAGCCAGGGGTGGGCAAGACAGCAATTGTTGAGGGATTAGCTCACCGTATTGTATCCGGCGATGTTCCTGAGACACTAGAAGGGAAACGGCTAGTAACACTGGATATAGGCGCCTTAGTCGCCGGGACAAAGTATCGGGGCGAGTTTGAGGAACGGTTAAAGAAGGTTATTGATGAGATAAAAACCGCAGGCAATTGCGTACTCTTTATTGATGAGTTTCACACTATAGTTGGTGCTGGGGCGGCTGAGGGAGCAGTTGATGCTGCCAACTTACTCAAACCGGCTCTAGCCCGAGGGGAATTACAGTGTATTGGGGCTACCACCCTTGATGATTACCGCAAGCATGTGGAGCGTGACCCTGCCCTGGAGCGTCGCTTCCAGCCTATTTTGGTAGAAGAGCCTTCTGTAGAGGAAACTCTGGAAATTTTGCGCGGTATTAAGGAGCGCTATGAAGAGCATCATAGACTGACGATAAACGACGAGGCACTAAGTTCAGCAGCCACCTTGGCTGCTAGATATATACCTGACCGTTTTCTGCCTGACAAGGCTATTGATCTAGTTGATGAGGCAGCGTCAAGGGTAAGGATTAAATATAGGATTGTACCTATGACACTGAAGGAAGCCAGAGAGGCTGTGGATAGTGTGCATCGGGATAAAGAGTCAGCCCTAGATACCCAGCAGTATGATTATGCTGCTGAACTGCGCGAGCGTGAGCTTCAGATTGAGAGTAAAATAAAGGGAATGGAAGAAGAGTGGCAGACAGCACAGGAGCAAGAGAAGCCGGTAGTTACTGCTGAGAATATTGCCGAAGTAGTAAGTATGTGGACAGGGATTCCGGTAGTGCAGTTGGCTAGTGATGAGACCAGCCGCTTACTTAATATGGAGGAGGTATTACATAAGCGCATTATTGGTCAGGACGAAGCAATTAATATTGTATCTAAGGCAGTAAGGCGAGCCCGAGCCGGGCTCAAAGACCCTAGGCACCCCATAGGCAATTTTGTCTTTTTAGGTCCAACAGGTGTCGGCAAGACAGAGTTGGTTAGAGCCCTGGCTGAGTTTATGTTCGGTAGTGAGGATTCCCTAATCAGGCTTGATATGTCTGAGTTTATGGAGAGACACGCTGTAGCCCGACTGGTTGGTGCCCCTCCAGGATATGTCGGCTATGACGAAGGTGGACAGTTGACCGAGGCAGTAAGACGCAAATCATATTGTGTCATACTGATGGATGAAATTGAAAAGGCTCACCCTGATGTATTTAATATATTACTTCAAATCTTTGATGATGGTCACCTGACTGATGCCAAGGGTCGTCGGGTTGATTTCCGTAACAGCATTATTGTTATGACGAGCAACATTGGAGCTGAGCTAATCAGGAAAGGTACTAATATTGGTTTCACCGTTCATGATGAGACTAAAGCTCAGCAGGAATCTTATGAGCGAATGAAGGAGAAGCTACTTAGCGAATTAAAGAAGACCTTCCGTCCCGAATTTCTTAATCGTATTGATAGTGTGGTTGTATTTCATTCCTTAACCAAAGAACATATCCGCAAAATAGTCGATTTGATGCTAGTTTCAGTAACCCAGCAACTGGCAGAAAAGGGAGTAAAGCTGGAGGTGACTGAAGCGGTTAAAGATTTTCTCGGGGAAAAGGGTTATGACGAGGTCTTTGGGGCTCGACCGCTACGCCGGGTGATTCAAGATATGGTTGAAGATAAACTCTCGGAAGACTTGCTCCGTGGTAAATTCCGTGATGGGGATACCGTTGTAGTTGACCGTGAAGGAGAAGAGATTATCGTGCACCCGGTGGCTGTAGGAGCATTACTAGGAGATGATAAACCACTGGATTATTAATAATTAGACGAAGCTAGTATAGCATAGAAGGGGCGGGAGAACAGGATGGATACTGAAACCGCCCTTTAATTTTACCCAAAATATAAAGGTAGGATAGCGATATGGGAATAGATTGGGGATTTGCCGGTCAAATTGGTGGCTTTGGTTTTGGTCTTGTCTTTGGTGTGTTAATCGTACTGGCTTTAACTATATGGCTGACTGGGTTGATACTCAGTAGAATTACCGCTAGTAAGGGTGAAGCTAGCAATAAGGAAAAAGAGGATCAAGGGTCTAATGGCTGAAGCCATCTTTAGTAGCCATTATGGAATACTGAAAGGGATAAAATGCTAGAGTTCTTTCAGATTGGCTTTGCTGGTCTTACCTGGGGCTCTATCGTAATGATTATTATTGGCGCTACGCTTTTATACCTTGGTATCGCCAAAAAAATGGAGCCTCTGCTATTAGTACCTATTGGCTTTGGCACAATCCTAGTTAATCTGCCTTTTGGCGGATTGATGGAATGTATAGTAGCTGGTAAGGTAGTTGAGTCATATGCCATAGGTGGTGAGCCAGCCGGCTTAATTTCCAGGCTATTTTACTATGGGATTGCCTGGGAAATAATACCCTGTCTTATCTTTCTTGGCTTGGGAGCTATGACCGATTTTGTCCCACTTATAGCCAATCCCAAGACCCTACTACTTGGTGCCGGGGCACAGTTCGGTGTTTACTTTGCCTTTTTTGTAGCTCTGTTAATAGGAAGTCTATGGCCAGATTTACACATCGGCATCAGAGAAGCCTGTTCTATAGGCATAATTGGTGGCGCTGATGGTCCAACTACTATCTACCTGACCAATAAGCTAGCCCCACATTTCATCGGGGCTACTGCCGTAGCTGCTTATACTTACATGGCACTGGTGCCCATTATCCAGCCTCCGGTAATAAAATTACTCACCACCAAGAAAGAGCGGGCGATATATATGAAACCGCAGCTACGCCCGGTGTCTAAGACTGAGGAAATTATATTCCCTGTAATCGCTTCTGCTATTATTATCTTGCTGGTGCCTAAATCAGCCCCCCTTATTGGCATGTTCATGTTTGGTAACCTGCTAACTGTTTGTGGTGTTACTGATAGGCTGGCTGACACCGCCGCCAATGCCTTTATGAATATACTTACCATTCTTCTTGGCTTATGCATCGGTGCCTTCCTCAGTGCCGAGAACTTCCTCAAGGTGGAGAGCCTGGCGGTTTTTGGGTTAGGAGTTTTCGCCTTTGCTGCCTCCACCGCCTTTGGCGTGGCGCTAGCCAAGTTGATGAACCTTTTTAGTAAGGAGAAGATTAATCCCATGATAGGTGCCGCCGGTGTCTCCGCAGTACCAATGTCAGCCCGGGTAGTCCAGAAGATGGGGCAAGAGGCTAATCCCAGTAACTTCCTGCTGATGCACGCTATGGGTCCCAATATTGCTGGAGTTATCGGCACCGCTACCGCTGCTGGTATATTCTTGGGTATGCTGAGATGAGCCGGCTATTATACTTCAACCCAAGACTCCTTCCTACTTTTCCCACTCGCCCACTCCGAAGTTGAGTTTCGGGAGGAATAGCGGAGTCGACATACTATCTTTCAAATTACCCTTGCACTACTATCTAAAATCTAGTAAAGTCAAGTTATGGATAAATCCCGTACCAAGACTATATTTGTCTGTCAGCAGTGCGGCAAGGAGAGCCTGAAGTGGCTGGGACGCTGCCCTAATTGCCAGCAGTGGAACACCTTTGTCGAAACAAAAGTAACCACCCCTGTTGCCTCCTTTCATCCTCTTTCTCTGGAAAACCCACCTCAGGAGCTATCTCAGGTAGTAACCGGGGAGGCAGACCGCTTCCCGCTTCCCCTGGCTGAGTTTAACCGGGTGCTGGGTGGAGGACTGGTATCTGGCTCCCTGGTGCTCATTGGTGGTGACCCAGGCATCGGCAAATCCACTATCTTGCTCCAGGCTTCAGCCTTGATGGCGCAGGCTAGGGGTAAGGTAGTCTATGTTTCTGGTGAGGAGACTCTGCATCAGATTAAGCTCAGGTCAGAGCGTCTTGGGGTAAAAGGGGAGAATCTCTACCTCCTGGCTGAGACTGACCTTGAGGTTATCCTGAATCAGATTGAGCAATTACATCCCCGCCTGGTAGTCATTGATTCTATTCAGGCTGTTTGTCTCCCTGGATTGGATACAGCGTCAGGCAGCATTACTCAGGTGAGGGAGTGCACCATGAGGCTTATGCAGTGGGCAAAGCTCAATGCTGTGCCCATTTTCATTGCCGGGCATGTGACTAAAGACGGAGCTATTGCCGGTCCCCGGGTGCTGGAGCACATTGTTGATGTGGTCCTCTACCTTGAGGGTGAACCCTTTAGCACCTACCGATTGTTGCGTTGTGTGAAAAACCGCTTTGGCTCTACCAATGAGGTCGGTGTCTTTGAAATGAGAGAGCAAGGGTTAGTAGAAGTGGACAATCCATCGCAAACTCTCCTGTCGCAGCGGTCGACTGAGGCAATAGGCTCGACAGTAGTGCCCACACTTGAGGGCAGTCGACCCTTGTTGGTGGAGATTCAAGCCCTGACCAATCCCACCAGCTTTGGCTTACCCCGGCGTACCGCCAACGGTATTGACTTTGGGCGGTTACTGCTGATTGCGGCTGTGTTGACCAAGCGAGTTGGCTTAAAGCTGGGCAACCAGGATATTATCGCCAACGTCACCGGAGGGCTTAAGATTGGGGAGCCAGCGGCTGATTTAGGCATTGCTCTGGCTATTGCCTCCAGCTTTCGCGATGTGGGGGTCGACCCGGAGCTGGTGGCGATGGGGGAAGTAGGATTAAGCGGCGAGCTACGAGCCATTTCTCACTTAGACAGGCGGGTGGCTGAAGCCGCCAGGCTGGGCTTCAAGCGCTGCCTGGTGCCCAAAACCGTTGCCAGGATTAGCCCACTCCCTAAAAATATAGAGCTTATCCCGGTTAGCACCCTAAGAGAAGCGATAAGAGTGGGGATAGTGAAGGGGAAGGCGAGAACCAGAGCCAATGAAGACTTGCTATCTTGAAAGAAGTGTGGCACAATTTAAGTAAGCAAATAGTTTGGCAGATGATTGTTTTGCCAGAGTGACTAAGATTGAAAAGCGGGTGAGTTTGTATGGGATTTATGAGCGAGTACATAAGCCGCAGACTTAGTGCTGCCGACCTCGAGTTAGAGTTACTAAAACTGATTTCAGACTACAACAAGTTACGACAAACCTTTACAGCCGTATTTGTTGCAGCCATTGGTAAGCCGATACCCGATGTCTCTCTAAGCCAAGATGATTACTACTTGATTCATGACTTACTTAGGGATGTTGATTCATCCAGTGTAGACCTCTACCTCGAAACTCCTGGAGGCAGCGCAGAAGCCGCTGAGGAAATCGTTAAGTGCCTGCGCAGCAGATTTGCCCAGATATCATTCGTAATCTCTGGTGAAGCGAAGAGTGCAGGCACAATAATGGTGCTTTCGGCAGACGAGATCCTTATGACTGAGACCGGAAGTCTGGGTCCGATTGATGCCCAAGTGAAAATCGGGAGGTCTGTTGTATCTGCATACGACTACATAGAATGGATGGAGGATAAAGGGAAAGAAGCTGGGAAGGTTGGTAAGTTGAATCCGTTTGACGCTACAATGATAGCTCAAATCAGTCCTGGCGAACTGAGTGGCGTATATCATGCTTTAAAGTATGCTGAAGACCTAGTTGTCGACTGGTTAGTCAAGTATAAATTCAAGAATTGGACGGTTACGGAAACCCGGAAAGTCCCTGTTACGAAGGAGATGAAAGTTGAGCGAGCACAAGAGATAGCCAAGGAGCTAACAAATCATGCCAAGTGGAGGTCACATGGGCGGTCTATAAAAGCGGGGGACTTGGACGAAATCGGCCTGAAGGTTACTAAGGTAGAAAGCGATGCTGGATTGAGCGATATTGTATATAGAATTCAGACTGTGTGTCGTCTCCTATTTAGTTCAACTAATACATACAAGATTTTTGCTACGGAAAAAGAGAAGGTATTCAAGAGTGCAGCTCCCGTTTCAGCGACACCGAGGATTCCAATTCAAGCAGCGGCTGAAGTAGTTGAGTTTGAGACGAAATGCTCCAAGTGTGGTAAGGTTCACAAGCTATATGCAAAATTTGTCGATGATCCTAGAATTGACAAGGACTTTCAAAAAAAGGGGAGTATTGCCTACCCCAAAGATAATAAGCTAAAATGTGATTGTGGTTTTGAAATAGATTTGGGTGGTATTAGGAACGAAATAGAAGTCAAAATAGGGAAGAAACTGATTGCCTAATCAAAGGGGGGACAAGAGAATGCCTCAAGAGCCTGTGGATATAAAAGACGAGGAACAAATATTGCTCTCTTTTCTAAGGAGAACCAAGGAAGGTAAGTATGCCCCGATAGACGAAAGCTCGCTTCCCTATTCGAGAATTATCGAGGAGAGCGAGACTGTAGAATCTTCAGAAGAAGAGTTCTACTACAGCGTTAGCTAGTTGGGCGCTTCTTCTATTTGCGCTTTTCCAAGTAAATCAAAAGGTTAATGTCTCTATTAACGATAGCTAGTGGGAGTGTGCCAGTTAGATTCGAGCCTTAGCACCTTTCATGGCAATACTGTTCAACAATAACCCTCCTCTTCGGGAGCTCTGCCTTAATCATCTACCTAGCTGTAACTCTGTATCCACTGCGTATCAGTTTCCAACAAAGCAGTGCTGCCCATCCCAAGTTACAACTAGGCTGCTTTAGTTTACATTGGTAGATATAACGCTGGTTTTACCTTATAATCTAGTCAGGCATAAAAATGAATAACCAACAAAAGATAGGCACTATTATCGTGGCTGCTGGCGAGAGCCAGCGGATGGGCGGGATAGATAATATATAAGCTCTATCAGGATATAGAGCTTATCCCCGGCATCACTCTAAGAGAGGCAATATAACTAAGGCTGGTTAAGGTTAATTAACGGGATAACGCATATAAACCGCAGAACCTCATTGCCGTTATTAACAATGCAGTGATGCTCATTGGGGGGAATAAAAATAACGCTATCCTTGGTTATTTGAGCTTCCCCTTGCTCACCTACTGCTAACCCCCGTCCAGAAAGAATGTATATCTCATGTTCCCATGGGTGCTCATGAGATGGAGTAGAGCTACCCGGCTCAACATCAAAGACACGCATACAGAAATTTGGGACTCCCTTATCGGCACAGGCAACCTCGCGCTTAACTACTCCAGGCAACTCTTGAATAGTTATAGTATCAAGGTAACTGCTTATTATCATTGCCAGCCTCCTTATATTCAATTACTACCCCATTATACCACCATCAATTTACCAATATAATGCGAACATTATTTAGTAGTGGATGTAGCAATAATTTTGCTTTATAATCAGGTAATGAGTTCAAAGACAAAAACAGATAATCACCCAAAGGTAGCCGCCATAATTGTGGCTGCTGGCGAGAGCCAATAAAAAAGGAAAATCTGGTGTTTAAAATTAAGGAAATAAGATTAGAGCATCTTGTCATAGGTACTTTATTAGTATATATTACCTTGCATTTACTCGAAGAATGTATCTTCGGTTTTCCAGCCTGGGCAGAGGGGCGATGGGGAATCCCGAACTATACGGTGTCCAAGTGGCTTCTCCACAACTGCTACTTCATTTTCTTCATAGTGGTAGGTTATTTCATCTATCGGAGCAACAAAGAGAGATTCTTACCTCTTGGGCTTGGAATTATTATTTGGGGTCTTTTAAACAGTCTCAACCACATTATCTTTTCGTTCGTTTTTCTGGAGTATTCTCCCGGTCTCTTTACCGGATTATTCTTCTTGCTGTTCGCTGTCCTTGCCTTCAAAAAAATTCGTGAAATGGGGCAATTATCTTTGGGCTTAGTCCTGTTGTCAATTCTGTGCGCATTGCTATACTGGGGAGTGCCGATAGCTCTATTCATCACCGTGGATAGGATGTTGGGAATTTGAGATGGAGAGTGAGGATGAGGGTACCACTTCATATAACAGCGGAAAGGAAACAAGGCTTTGTCTGTTTCTGAGGTAGGCGCCATAATTGTGGCTGCTGGCCAGAGCCAGCGGATGGGTGGGGTAGATAAGGTGTTTGCTTTATTAGGGGGTAAGCCTGTTTTATCCCGGGTAATTAATGCCCTTCAAGGGTGTAACTCTATTGACCAGATGGTTGTGGTAGTAAGCCAAAAAAACTTGGAGAAATGTCGGCATTTAATAGCCGAGGAGGGATGGTCTAAGGCAGTTGAAGTGTGTGCTGGCGGTAGGCGGCGCCAGGATTCAGTGGCGGCTGGGCTTAATCACCTTAGCCAGTGTCAATGGGTAGTAATTCACGATGGGGCTCGTCCCTTACTAACCGTGGACTTGATTGAGCGTGGGCTGGAGGCGGCTGGAGAAACAGGGGCGGCGGTAGCCGCCGTTCCTGTTACCGATACCATTAAAATAGCTGGAGATGACCGGCTCGTCCAGCAGACGCTGCCACGCC